>NZ_JBVJVK010000002.1:396907-459860 GCF_055603705.1 Actinosynnema sp. NPDC037264
GTGTTTTTTTTGGTGGGGGGGTGTGGGGGGGGGGGGGGGGGGGGGGGGGGGGGAGGGAACCCCCCCCCCCCCCCCCGCGACCTCGCGGGGGGCCGCGAAGGACCGACGTGACCTCGCGGGTGGGCTCGCGGGGGCTCGCGATCGAGCCTCGGGTTCCCGGCACGGCGTGTGGCAAACACCGCCCCGGGTACCCGCAGCCCATGAGCGCACCACTTCCGCAGGACCGGGCGGGCGCGCCCCAGCGCGCGGTCGTGACCGGGTCGGACTCCGGCATCGGCAAGGCCGTGGCGGTCGCGCTGGCGGGCGGCGGGGTCGACGTCGGCATCACGTTCCACTCCGACGCCGACGGCGCCTCGGCCACCGCCCGGGAGGTCCGGGAGAAGGGCGTCCAGGCGGCCGTGCGGCGGCTCGACCTGACCGACCTGCCGACCGCCGCGTCCGTGGTCGACGACCTGGCCGCCGAGCTGGGCGGGATCGACGTGCTGGTGAACTGCGCCGGCACCGGGACCGCGCAGAAGGCCATGGACATGGACTTCGACACCTGGCGCGGTGTGCTGTCGGTCGACCTCGACGGCGCGTTCCTGTGCGCGCAGCGCGCCGCCAAGCACATGATCAAGGCGGGTCGGGGCGGTCGGATCATCAACATCACCAGCGTCCACGAGCACCAGCCGCGGGTGGGCGCGGCGCCGTACTGCGCGGCCAAGGCCGGGCTCGGGGCGTTGACCAAGGTGCTGGCCCTGGAGCTGGCCGAGCACGCCATCACGGTGAACTCGGTCGCGCCCGGCGAGATCTCCACGCCGATGACGGGTCAGGCCGACGTCGACCCGCGCACCGAACCCCGACCGGGCGTGCCGCTGGGACGTCCGGGGCACGCCGGCGAGGTGGCCGCCGTGGTGGCGTTCCTCGCGACACCGGCAGCCGGGTACGTGACGGGCGCGTCGTTCGTGGTGGACGGCGGCATGACGTTGATGGGCCCGCAGGCGAGCCAGCTCCTCACCGACCGGAGCTGGTCGCAGCCCTAGCCGGGCTGGTCGAAGCGGGCGGGCCGGTCGGAGCGCCGGGTGGCGCGGCGCGTGGCGGAGGCGGCGACGGCCAGGGCCAGCAGGCGCAGCAGGTTGCCGCGGTGCCAGGTGGTCGTCAGGCGGCGGCGGTCGTCGTCGGTCAGCGGTTCGGTGTCGCGCAGCAGGCGCAGGTTGACGGTCCGGACCAGGTAGCCGGTGAGCGCGGCGGCCACCAGCGTGCCGGCCGCCGCCGTGGCGACGTCCCGCCGGTCACCGCCGGAGCGGGCCAGGGCGACCGCCGTGGCCGCGAGCGTCACGGGCGCCGCCGGCATGTAGTACCGGACCGGGCTCCCGGCCGCCAGGAGCCCCGGCGCCCGGTTCGGCCGGGCGTCCGCGAGGAGCCGGGGGACGTCCACCACGGCCTCGTAGACGTTGCCGAAGAACCAGTGGGCCTGACCGAGTCGCGCGATCGCGGCCCACGGCATCCGGAATCCCATCCGCCGATACTACGACCGGCGTCCCGGACGGGGCCGCGACCGGGCTGCGACCGGCGAGGGCCGCGACTGCCGAGGGCCGCGACCGGCGGGGCCGCGACCGGGCTGCGACGGGGCCGCGACAGCCGGGCCGCAACCGGGGTCCCGGGCTACGAGCGGGCCTTGGCGGTCTTGCGGTTGTTCGCCTTGCCGATCGCCTCCACCAGCTGCTGCTTGGTCATGCTCGACCGGCCCGGCACGTCCAGCTTCTTGGCCAGGTCGTAGAGGTGCTGCTTGCTGGCGTTGGCGTCCACGCCGCCCGCCGTCCGGCCCTGCTTCGGCGTGCTGCGCGCGGCCTGCTTGTCGGACGGGCCCTTGCGGTCCTTGGGCTCCCAGTGGTCGCCGACCTTCTCGAACGAGTGCTTCAACGCGGCGAACGCGGTCCGGTGCGAGCGCTGGCCCTCGCCGTAGGTCTGCACCGCCGAGTCGTGCGCCTTGATCCACGTCCGCTGCGCCTTCTTCGGCGACCGGGCGATCGTGCTCGGCAACTCCTCACGTCCGGGCATGGCTCTCCTCCTCGGGGCTTCGCCTCGGGTTTCACCTCGGCCACCGGGGTACCCGGAGGCCATGACGGACATGCGTGTCGACGCACTCGACGTCCACAGCCCGGTCGACGGTCAGCTGATCGGCTGGCTGCCCACCGCCACGGACGAGGACGTCGCCGGCTCGGTGCTCACCGCGCGCGAGGCGCAACCCGGCTGGGCGGCCACGCCCGCCGCCGAACGGGGAACCGCCCTGAAAGCCGCCGCGCAGGCGATCCGGGAGCACGCGACGGACCTGGCGAACGTCCTGCGCTCTGAGACCGGCCGCCCCTTCACGTCCGCCCGGGAGGGTGTGCTGGCCGGTGTGTCCACGTTGGAGCAGTACGCCGAGCTGGGCCCGGTCCACCGCGGCCGGTCGCTCCAGGGCTCGCACGACGCGGCCGACTTCATGATCCCCGGACCGCGTGGCGTGGTCGTCGCGCTGACACCGTGGAACGACCCGGTCGCGGTGTCCTGCGGCCTGCTCGGCGCGGCCCTGGTGACCGGCAACACCGTCGTGCACAAGCCGAGCGAACGCTGCCCGCACACCGGCGTGCTGCTCGCGCAGCTCATGGTCGACCACTTCCCGCCGGGTGTGCTCCAGAGCCTCACCGGCGACGCCTCGGTGGGCGCGGCGCTGGCCGCGTCACCGCACGTGGACGTCGTCGCGCACGTCGGCGGCACGGCCACCGGCCGCTCGATCGCCGCCGCGTGCGCCCGGACCGGCGCGAAGGCGCTGCTGGAGAACGGCGGCAACGACCCGCTGCTGGTCGACGCCGACGTGGACCCGGTCTGGGCCGCCGAACAGGCCGCGATCGGCGCGTTCACCAACGCCGGCCAGCTGTGCACGTCCGTGGAGCGGATCTTCGTGCACCAGGCCGTGGCCGAGGGGTTCCTGGCCGCGCTGTGCGAGGAAGCCCGACGGTGGAACGCCGACCCGCAACCCCTGGTGGACCTCCGGATGAGGGAGCACGTGCACGCGCACGTCGCCGAGGCGGTGGCGGACGGCGCGCAACCGCTGGTCGGCGGCGAGGTCCCGGACCGCGAGGGCGCGTACTACCCGGCCACCGTGCTCGACCGCTGCACGCCCGACATGCGCGTGATGAGGGAGGAGACGTTCGGGCCGGTCGCGCCCGTGCGCGTGGTGCCGTCGTTCGAGGAGGGCCTGGCCGAGGCGTGCGTGGACGAGCACGGCCTGGCCGCGACCGTGCTCACCGGGTCGATGGCCAACGCGCAGCACGCGTGGCGGGCGCTGCCCGTCGGCACGGTGAAGGTCAACGCGGTGTTCGGCGGTGCTCCCGGCGGCGCCGCCCAGCCGCGCCGGCTGTCCGGCACCGGGTTCGGCTACGGTCCCGAGCTGCTCGACGAGATGACGACGGTGAAGGTCGTGCACCTCGGGCAGGCTCAGATCCAGCCCTCGTCCCAGGCGAGCCGGGCGGCCTCGTAGCGGGTGTCCACGCCGAGCTTCGTCATCGCCGACGACAGGTAGTTGCGCACCGTGCCCGCCGCCAGGTGGGCCTCACCGGCGATGGCGGCCACCGTGCCGCCCCGGAGCGCGTACCGCAGCACGTCCAGCTCCCGCGCGGTCAACGGGCACGCGCCCTCGGTCAGCGCGGCGGCGGCGATCTCGGAGTCCACGTAGCGCCGGCCCGCGTGCACGTCGCGCAGGATCGAGGCGAGCTGCGCGGCCGGCGTCGTCTTGGGCACGAACCCGCGCACACCCGCGCTCAACGCCCGCCGCAGCACGCCCGGCCGCGCGTGCCGCGTCACGATCACCACCGCGACGCCGTCCAGCCCGCGCACCGCCTCGGCCGCGAGCACGCCGTCCCGCCGCGGCATCTCCAGGTCGAACACCGCGATGTCGGGTCGGTGCGCCCGCACCGCCGCGACCGCCGCGTCACCGTCGCTGGCCTGCGCGACCACCGAGATGTCGTCCTCCAGCTCCAGCAACGCCGCCAGCGCGCCCCGGATCAGGTCCTCGTCGTCGGCCAGCACCACGCGGATCACCGGCCCACCCCCGCCTTGCCGACCAGCTCGAACCCGTCGGCGCCCGCCGGACCGACGTCGACCCGCCCGCCGACGGTGGCGAACCGCTCGCGCAACCCGGCCAGCCCCGCGCCGCCCTCGCCCACGTCGCCCGCGCCCGCGAAATCGGCCGGCACGCCGTCGTTGCGCAGCCGCACGCACACCTGGCCGTCGAGGACCTCGATCAGCACCGCGCAGTGCCGCGCCCGGCTGTGCCGCAGCACGTTCGTCGTGCCCTCCCGCACCAGCGCCCCGAACAGCGGCTGCAACGGCGGCGGCACGCCCGCCGCGTCGCCCTCGACCGTCGTCTCGATGCCCGCCGCCCGCAGCACGCCCACCGCGTTCGTGATCTCCGTGCCCAGGCTCGCCCGCCGGTAGCCCTGCACCACCTCGCGGGTCTCCTTCAGCGCCGTCCGCGCCAGCTCCGCCACCTCGCCCGCGTGCTGCCTGGCCAGCTCGTCGTCCCGGCCGATCAGCCGCTGCGCCAGCTCGCCCTTCAACGCGATGGCCTGCAGGTGGTGGCCCTGGACGTCGTGCAGGTCGGCGGCGAACCTCAGCCGCTCCTCGGCCACGGCCAGCGCCTCGGCGGTCTTGCGGCTCTGCTCCTGCTTCACCGCCAGGTCCCACATCCACAGCTGGGCCAGGTCGGCGAACACCAGCGCGACGACCATGACCCCGGCCATGAGCATCGCCGGACCGGCGTCCTCACCGCCGAACAGCCCGCCCGTCGCGACGGAGAGCACCGCCATCAGCGCCACCACCGGCCACCGGCGGCGGGCCGGCAGGATCGCGCCCACGTGCGCGACCACCAGGGCGGGCATCACGGCCCAGACGGGCATGAAGCCGTGGGCGCTGCTGGTCACCGCCCACGCCACCAGCGCCACCGCGAACGTCGCCGCGTGCTCCCACGGCGGGCCGTCGCCGCGGCCCAGCCCGACCATCGCGTGGCGCATGTACCGGACGTGCTGGACGATCACCAGGGCCACGGCCGCCGCCAGCAGCACCGACGTCAGCGCGCCGTAGTCGTGCGCGAACAGGTCGGCCACCGTGCCCAGGCCGACCACCACGCCGCCGGTCACGACGGTCCACCACGTGTAGCGGCGGAGCCCGTTCAAGGGAGTCACACCGACGAATCTACGAGTCGGATCGCACCCCTGTCTGCTGACATCTGTCACAGGGACCGGTGCGCGACGGCACTGGGTGCGGCGCGGGCCCGCGACCACGATGGTGGCCATGGGAGAAACGGTGATCGACGTGGCGGACCTCAGGTGCCGCTACGGTGACTTCGAAGCCGTGCGAGGGGTGGACTTCGAGGTGCGGCGCGGTGAGCTGTTCGCGCTCTTGGGCACCAACGGCGCGGGCAAGACCACGACCATGGAGACGTTGGAGGGGCTGCGCGCCCCGTTCGGCGGCACCGTGCGGGTGCTGGGGCTCGACCCGTTCCGCGAACGCGCGGCGCTGCGCTCGCGCACCGGGATCATGTTGCAGGACAGCGGGTTCCCGGCCGACCTGACCGCGCGCGAGATGGTGGCGCTGTGGGGCGTCACGAGCGGTCGGCGCGCCACCGAGGACGTGCTGGAGCGGCTGGACCTGGCGCACCGGCGCGACGTGCGGATCAAGCAGCTCTCCGGCGGTGAGCGGCGGCGGCTCGACCTGGCGCTGGCCGTGCTCGGCCGGCCGGAGCTGCTGTTCCTGGACGAGCCGACGACCGGGTTGGACCCCGAGTCGCGGCAGCGGACGTGGGAGGTCGTGCGCGGGCTGCTGGCCGAGGGCACGACCGTGGTGCTGACCACGCACTACCTGGAGGAGGCCGAGTCGCTCGCGCACCGGCTCGCGATCCTGCACGAGGGCCTGGTCGCGGTGTCCGGCGCGCTGGTGGACGTGCTCGCCGTCCAGCCGGCCCGCATCGAGTTCGACCTGCCGGACCGGCTCGACGTGGGCGCGCTGCCGATGCTGTCCGGTGACGTGGTGCACCGGCCGACCGGCCGGGTCGAGGTGCGCACGGGCGAGTTGCAGGACGACATGGCGGAGCTGTTGGCGTGGGCGCGGCGGGAGGGACTGCGGTTGGGCCGGATCCGCGCGCACCACGCGTCGCTGGAGGACGTGTTCCACAGTGCCCGGACGGGCAAGGAGGTAGTGGCCGCATGATCGCCGCACTGGGCGTGGCCGAGCTGAAGCTCCTGCTGCGCAACCGGACCGCCGCCGCGCTGGCCGTGCTGATGCCGATGGCCGCGGGTGTCTACTTCGCGCTGACGATGGACGGCGAGCAGGCCGGCTGGACGATGGTCGTCACGCTCCAACTGCTGTTCTCGTTCGGGTTCACCGTGTACGTGACGGTGACGACCTCGTTGACCGCCCGCAGGCAGGACCTCTACCTGAAGCGGCTGCGGACGGGCGCGGCGTCGGACGTCGTCGTGCTGACCGGCGTCCTGCTGCCGGTGGTGGTGCTCGGCCTCGCGCAGGCGCTCGTGCTGCTGGGCATCAGCGTGGCGGCGGGCGCGCCGATGCCCGACCGGCCCGAGCTGCTGGTGCTCGCCATGGTCGGCGGCGTGGCGCTCAGCTGCGCGGCGGGGGTGTGCACCAGCGGTGTCACCGGCACCGCGGAACTCGCCCAGATCACCACGGCGCCGTTCTTCTTCGCCCTGATCGTCGGCGGCCTGATCGGGTCCAACGGCAACTTGGAGCTGCCGGTGTTCCTGGTGCCCGGCACCGGCCTCGGCACGCTGGTCGGCGCGGCGTGGGGCGGACCGGCCGACCAGATCGGCCCGGCGGCGCTGTCCGTGGCGCTGTGGACCGTCGCCGCGACCGCCCTGGCCGCCCGCTTCTTCCGCTGGGACCCGCGCGGGTAGGCCGTCAGCCGACGGGGGAGAAGTCCGCGCTCTGGACGTACTCCATCGCCGCGACGAACGCGGGGTCGACCATCCGGGCGGCGAGCTCGTCCGGGGTCGGCTCCGCGACGCGCTGGTGGACCCACCACAGGTTGCCGAACGGGTCGCGCAGGCGGCTCACCCGGTCGCCCCAGAACAGCTCGGTCGGCTCGGTCACCACGACCGAGCCGCGGGCCACGGCGCGCCGCAGCACCTCGGCGTCGTCGGCGACGTAGAGCCGCAGGAACGCCGGGGTGGCCGGCCACCCCGGCTTGTCGAACATCATCACCACCGAGTCGCCGACGCGGACCTCGGCGTGGCCGATCACCCCGTCGACCTCGACGCGGCCCAGTTCGACGGCGTCGAGGACGGCGACCGTGAAGTCGATCAGCTCGGCCGTGCGGCCTGCGGTGATGATCCAGGGCGTCACGGTGTGGTAGCCGTCGGGCACAACGTTCACTTGATCGTCTCCTCGTTCCGGGTGACGGTTCTCCACGAGGAGGGACGGTAGTGACGATGTAGGTCGGATCCGGTCCTACTAGGGGTGCGGACGGCCCAGCGAGACCAGGTGGAACCCCGCCTCGGCCACCTTCTCCACCGGCAGCAGGTTGCGGGTGTCCACGATGACCGGGCGGGCCATCGAGGCGGCCAGGTTCGGCCAGTCCAGCTCCGCGAACTCGGGCCACTCGGTCAGCACCACCAGCCCGTCCGCGCCCTCGGCCACCGCCTCGGCCGAGTCGAGCACCCGCACCGGGTCGCAGTCCTCCGCGACGCACGGGTCGTAGCCGGTCAGCCACGCGCCCTCCGCGGCCAGCAGCGAGGCCACGGCCAGGGCGGGGGAGTCGCGCAGGTCGTCGGTGCCCGCCTTGAACGTCAGCCCGAGCAGCCCGAGCCGCACGCCGGCCAGCGCGCGGCCCACCGCCTCGCGCACCAACCCGACCACGCGGTGCGCCTGGTGGCCGTTCGTGCCGATGGTCGCGCGCAGGAGCGGGAAGTCGACCCGCGCGTCCTCCGCCGTGGACAGCAGCGCCCTGGTGTCCTTGGGGAAGCACGAACCACCCCAGCCGGGACCCGGCTCCAGGAACGCCGAGCCGATCCGGTCGTCCAGCCGCATGCCCTCGGTCACGTCGCCGATGTCCGCCCCGACCCGCTCGCACAGCTCGGCCAGGCTGTTGACGTAGGACAGCTTCATCGCCAGGAAGCAGTTGCTCGCGTACTTCACCAGCTCGGCGCTCGCGCTGCCGGTGACCAGCGCCGGCGCGCCGGTGCCCGCGTACAGCGCGACCACCCGGCGTGCCGCGTCCTCCGCTTCCGACCCGACCACGACCCGCTGGGGTCGCAGGAAGTCGTCCACCGCGTGCCCCTCGCGCAGGAACTCCGGGTTGGACACCACTCGCACGTCCGGCCGGCCCACCAGCTCCGCCACCCGCTCGGTGGTGCCCGCGGGCACGGTCGACTTGATCACCAGGACGCAGCCGGGCCGGACCGCGTCCCGCGCCTCGCGCAGCACCTCGTGCACCGCGGCGAGGTCGGCCGCGCCGTCCGCGCCGGTCGGCGTCGGCACGCAGAGGAACACGAAGTCCACCGTGGACAGGGCGTCGGCGTTGCCGAGCACGAACCGCAACCGCCCGGCCCGCAACCCCTCCGCGACCAGCTCCGCGAGCCCCGGCTCGTGCGCGCCGACCTCGGCCCGGCCGAGCGCCGCGACCTTCGCCTCGTCCACGTCCGCGCAGACCACGGTGTGCCCGAGGCGCGCGAAGCAGGCGGCGGTGGTCAACCCGACATAGCCCGCGCCGATGACGCCGATCCTGGCCACGGTCCACCTCCCAGCAGCGATCGTGCGGCGTCCAACACCTCGTCCACGGTGATCCCGAGCAGGCCCGGGTCTGGTCGGTCGGCGAACGTGTCGCCGGTCGTGCCGTGCCACAGCACGTGGTGGGGCCCCGACCTCGGACCCCACTCGGCCGGGGGCACGGGCCCGAACAGCACCACGGACGGCGTGCCGTAGGCGGTGGCGACGTGGGCGACGCCGGTGTCGCCGCAGACGACCAGTCGCGCGCCGGCCACCAGGTCGAGCAGCCCGGCCAGGTCCCCCATCCGCGTCCGCCCCGGCGCGACCGCGCGGACCAGCGGCTCCTCGGCCGGGCTGCCGGTCACCACCACGTCCGGGCCCAACGCCCGCGCCACCGCCGCGAACCGGTCGGCGGGCCAGCGGCGGGCGGCGTGGCTCGCGCCGGGGTGCACGACGATCGCGTCGTGGTGGGGCAGCGGCGGCAGGCGCAGGTCGGCGGGGTCGCAGGCGATGCCGAACTGCGCCAGCAGCCGGCACCACCGCAGCACCTCGTGCTGGTGCCGGGGCCAGGGCACGTGCACGCCGTGGGTGATCAGCCGGGCGGGGTGGGTGGCGCGGAGCAGCTCGGTGCTCTGCGGCCCGCGCCCGTGCAGGTTGACCGCCAGGTCCGGTGAGCTGTAGTCGATGGGCACGAGGCCTTCGGTGGGCAGCAGCCGGTCGACCGCGTCGATCCGGGCCACCGCGTCGGCCAGCCAGCTGGGTGCGGCCAGGGTGATCTCGGCGCCGGGGTGCGCCCGCCGCAGCCCGCGCAGCGCCGGCACGGCCGTCAGCAGGTCGCCGAGCCCGAGCGCGCGCAACACGAGGATCCTCACGACCGCACCGTCCCGGTCCCGGACCCGGGCTCGATGCCGGCCTCACCCGCCCCGGCCGCCGCCGACCCACCGGCTGTCCCGGCTCCGCGCGCCGCCTCCGCAGACCTGCCTACCGCCCGGCGCCCGCCTGCCGTGCCGGCCCCGCGCGGCGAGGCCGCAGCCCCGCGCGTCCCGCCCGCCGCCGCACCGGCCGCACGGGCCGTCGCACGCAGGTCGACCCGCGAACGCAGCCGGCCCAGCGCGTCGGCCACCAGCACGACCCGCCGACCCGGCCCTCCGACCACGGGCACGGCCCGGTGGCGCACCTCGCCCCGCAGCCGGTGCCAGCACGCCGCGGGCGGGATCGCGAGGCTGGTCACGACCATCCGCGCCACCTCGTCCCCGGTCCGCGGCCCGGGCAGGATGCGACGCGCGGCGAACCACCCGGTCAACCCCGCCCACGCCCCGCCGAACGCCACCGCCGCCTTCCGCCACCCGAGCAGTCCACAAAGGAGTGCCAACCCGCCGGCCCCCGTGGTCGCCGCGTGCCAGGGCAGCCGTCCGGGCGCGCCACCGATCCGCTCACGCCACCGCGGCCCCAACAACCGCCGCACCAGCGCGTCGTCCGCGTTGCCCCGCTGCTGCTTCAGGCTGGCGAAGAACCCCGCCTCCCGCACCGGGTGCGTGGTCACGCGGTCACCGTTCACGATCCGGTACCCGCGCGCCTGCACCCGCAACGCCAACTCGGCGTCCTCCCGGTACGCGCGCGGGAACCGTTCGTCGAAGCCGCCGGCGTGCACGAGAGCAGCCCGCCGGTACGCCATGTCCGCGGTGATCCACCGCGCGTCGGCCAGCCCCGCCGTGCCGCGCTCCCAGTCGGTCGGCCTGCGGTCCTCGGGCAGCGGCACGACGATCCGCGCCTGCGACGCGCCGACGTCCAGCCCCAGCCCGCCCAGGTCCTCGGCCAACCGCAGCTTCCAGTCACGCGGCGGCACCACGTCGTCGTCCAGGAACGCCACCCACTCGCAGCACGCGGCACGCCACCCGGCGTTGCGCGCGGCGGCCGGGCCGCGACCGCCGGAACGCAGCACGCGCGCCGAGTGCGTCGCCGGCAGCGGTCCGGGCTCGGGCCGGTCGTCCACCACGATGATCTCGCGCGGCGGCGGGCCGACACCGTGCTCCAGCGCGTCGAGCACGACGCGCAGGCTGTCCCGCCCCACGGTGGGGATCACCACCGCGTAGTCGACGCTCACGGCCGCCGCCGCACCACGAACCGGCCGATCGCCAGCAGGTCGACCGGCGCCGAGCCGAAGCACTCCAGCGCGTCACGCGGGTCGTCCACCATCGGCCGCCCGGCCGTGTTCAGGCTCGTGTTCACCACCACGGGCACGCCCGTGCGCCGGTCGAACTCGCGGATCACCCGCGCCATCAGCGGCTCCGCGCCCGGGTCGACGGTCTGCACGCGCGCGGTGCCGTCCACGTGCACCACCGCCGGGATCCGGTCACGCCACTCCGGGCGCACGTCGTGCACGAAGAGCATGTACGGGCTCGGCAACGGCCCTCGTTCGAACAGCTCGGCCGCGCGGTCGGCCAGCACCATCGGCGCGATCGGCCGGAACTGCTCGCGCCCCTTCACGTTGTTGAGCCGTTCCAGGTTCTCCGCCCGCCCGGGGTGCGCGAGCAGCGACCGGCGGCCCAGCGCCCGCGGCCCGTACTCGCTGCGACCCTGGAACCAGGCGACCACCTGGTCGTCGGCCAACGCCTCGGCCACCGCGACGGCCACGTCGTCCGGCTCCTCGTAAGCGATCTTCGCCGTGCGCAGGTAGTCCTCGACCTGCGCGTCGGTCCACGACCGGCCCAGGTCGGCGCCGGGCATCGGGCCGGCGGGCTCACCCGCGTCCGCGACCACCTGCAACGCCGCACCCAGCGCGGTGCCCGCGTCACCGGCCGCCGGCTGCACCCACACCTCGTCGAACGGCCCCTCGGCGAAGATCCGCGTGTTCGCCACGCAGTTGAGCGCCACGCCGCCCGCCATGGTCAGCCGCTTCTGCCCGGTCCGCTCGTGCAGCCACCGGACCAGGTCCAGCAGCACCTCCTCGACGCGCACCTGCACGCTGGCCGCCAGCTCCGCGTGCTCGCGCGTCACCTCGCCGTCCGGGTCGCGGCGCTTGGCCAGCGTCGCCCAGTCCAGCGGCGTCACCGCGAACCCGCCGTCCTCGGTCGCCCGGACGTGCTCGCGCAGCAGGTCCAGGTGCTTGGGCTCGGCGTAGGAGGCCAGGGCCATCACCTTGTACTCGTCGCTGGAGCGCAGGAAGCCGAGGTGCTCGGTCAGGTCCTCGTAGAGCAGGCCGAGGGAGTGCGGCAGGTGCTGGGCGGCCAACGTCTCCAGCTTGTGGTCGCGGTAGCTGCCCGCCAGGTGCGAGCGGCACTCGCCGCGACCGTCGTTGACCAGCACGGCGCAGTCGCCGTCGAACGGCGCGGCCAAGCCCGTCGACGCGGCGTGCGCCACGTGGTGCGGCACGAACCGCACGATCGCCGGGTCCAGCCCCGGCAGCGCGGTGGCCAGGAAGTACGGCGCGCGGCGGGCGTACTGGGTGCGCAGGTCCTCCCACGGCACGTCGTTCGGCTCGACCAGGTCCGGGTCGTAGGAGTAGGCGACCGCGTCGAGGTCGGCCGGCGTCAGCCCGGCGTGCTCCAGACACCAGCGGGCGGCCTGCTCGGGCTGTTCCCACGCCGAGAACGGCACCGGCCGCTTGCCGTGCTTGCGCCGGGAGAAGCGTTCCTCTTCCGCGGCGGCCACGACCTCGCCGTCCACCACGAGGGCGGCGGCGGGGTCGTGGAAGACCGCGTTGACACCGAGCACCCGCACGGTTCTCCCCTTTCGCTCGACTCCTGTGTGGACCGCACCCGGCGCGACCTCCGCCGGGGAGCGACCGTCGCGAACCGGTGTCGTCCGACTACCCGACGAGGTGCCGGTCAAACGAGCGCCGCAGCCCTTCGTCCAACCCGATCTCCGGCTGCCAGCACAGCACCCGCCGGGCCAGCGAGATGTCCGGGCGGCGGCGGCGCGGGTCGTCGGTCATCGCGTCGACGTGCTCGATCGTGGACGTGCTGCCGGTCAGCTCGATGACCTTGCGCGCCACCTCCAGCACGGTGACCTCCTCGGGGTTGCCGAGGTTCACCGGACCGGGGTGGTCGCACTCCGCCATCGACAGCAGGCCCCGCACCAGGTCGTCCACGTGGCACAGCGACCGGGTCTGCGCGCCGTCGCCGTGCACGGTCAGCGGCTCGCCCGCGCGCGCCTGCCGCACGAACGTGGGGATCATCCGGCCGTCGTCGGGCCGCATCCGGGCGCCGTAGGTGTTGAAGATGCGCACGATCCCCGTGTCGACGCCGTACTCGCCGCGGAACGCGCAGGTCATGGCCTCGCCGAAGCGCTTGGCCTCGTCGTAGACGCTGCGCGGGCCGACCGGGTTGACGTTGCCCCAGTACGTCTCGCGCTGGGGGTGCTCCAAGGGGTCGCCGTACACCTCGCTGGTGGAGGCGATGACGATCCGCGCGTTCTTGCGCCGCGCCAGCTCCAGCGCGTGCAGGGTGCCGAAACCGCCCGTCTTGAGCGTGTCGACGGGCATGCGCAGGTAGTCGACCGGCGAGGCCGGGCAGGCCAGGTGCACCACCAGGTCGACGTGGCCGAGCAGGTCGAGGGGCTTGGCCACGTCCTCCACCACCACGCCCAGCCTCGTGTCGTCCGGCAGGTTGTCCGGCGACCCCGTGCGGAAGTCGTCGACGCACACCACCCGCGTGCCGCGCTTGAGCAGCGCTTCGCACACGTGCGAACCGAGGAACCCGGCCCCACCCGTCACCACCGCTCGTTCGAATCCCATGCGCTGGGCCTACCCGTGGAGCCGATGAGTAACCACCACTGCCCGGAGTAGCACTCGCCGGTGTCCGAACGACGGGTGATCGCGTCGACCCGTGACCACGCGTTCGGCACCTCCGTCACCTCGGACAACGCCCTCGCGTGGCGACCGGACCGGAGGGGCGGGCCGCCGGTCGGCGCGTTCCAGCACGTGGGAGGCGGTGACAGCGGGCATGATGAGGCCCATGAGGACCATCACCCTGAACAACGGCGTCACCATGCCGCAGCTCGGTTTCGGTGTCTTCCAGGTGTCCACTGAGGACACCCCCGGCGCGGTGGCCGAGGCGTTGCGGGTCGGTTACCGCAGCATCGACACCGCCGCCGCCTACCGCAACGAGGAGCAGGTCGGCCGGGCCGTCGCCGAGTCGCCCGTGCCGCGCGACGAGATCTTCGTGACCACCAAGCTGTGGAACTCCGACCAGGGCTACGACGAGGCGCTGCGCGCGTTCGACGCGAGCGCCGAGCGGCTCGGCCTCGACCGGGTCGACCTGTACCTGGTGCACTGGCCCGCGCCCAAGCAGGACCGGTACGTCGACACCTGGCGCGCGCTGGGCAAGCTGCACGCCGACGGCCGGGTGCGGGCGATCGGCGTGTCCAACTTCCAGCCCGCGCACCTGGAGCGGATCGTGGACGCGACCGGCGCGGTGCCCGCGGTGAACCAGGTCGAGCTGCACCCCAGGCTCCAGCAGGCGGAGCTGCGCGCCGTCCACGCCCGGCTGGGCATCGCGACCGAGGCGTGGAGCCCGCTGGCGCAGGGCGCGCTGCTGTCCGACCCGGTCATCACCGGGATCGCGGCCAAGCACGGCCGCACGCCCGCCCAGGTCGTGCTGCGCTGGCACGTGCAGCTGGACCACGTGGTCATCCCCAAGTCGGTGACGCCGAGCCGGATCGCGGAGAACTTCGCCCTGTTCGACTTCGAGCTCGACGACGAGGACCTGGGTCGCATCAGGGAACTGGACCGGGGCGAGCGCACCGGCCCCGATCCCGACACCTTCGGCTGACCGCCGGACAGCCGACGATCCCACCACCGAACGACACACGACCAGACGTCCGCGCGGACGTCGACGACCGCTAGACGCTCACCGGGCCGCCGGTACGCCAGTACACGCCGTCGTCCCGGCTGAGCAGCTCTTCGTCCACGAGGTACCGGCGCACGGTCACGTGGTCGACCTCACCGCCCTCGCACCACCGCTTCAACACCTCCACGACCTCCCGCTCGGGGTACCGTCTACCCGGCTCGAACGCGGTGCTCACCTGTTCGAGCACCGCCCGCCTGCGCCCGCGCTGCGCGGGGAGCTTCACCAGCCGCCCATCTCGCACGAACGGGTCCTCCTGGACCCGGTTCGCCTGTTCGACCCGGGTGGCCTCCTTGAACAGCTCCTCGCGCAACCGCAAGCCCGAACCGTCGGTCACGACGAGACCGGCCGACCGCAGTCGGCGCAACGAGTTCTCGACCCGCCGAGCGTCCAACCCGGTCGCTCCGACGATGTCCGCCGTCGTGCGGGCGCCGAGCACCAGAGCGGCGGCCACGCGCAACCGCTCGGGTTCGGCCAGCAGTCCGATCAGTGAATCAGGGGTCACGCTTCGAGCTAACCGAACCCCGCGGTCTGGTGCACGCCCATTTCGGGCGGACCTTAATAGCCGTGCGCACTGATCACCTCTTCCCCCTGGCGTCGGTGGAGCCGGTTTTCGGCATGCCGACCGAGAACGCCCGCAAGTTCCAGCAGGTGGCGGCCGAGCAGGACCTCGTCATCGACGTGCGGGCCACGAACCCGCACGCGGTGGCGTGGTTGCGCGAGGGCGCGCTGCCCAAACCCGAGGCGGTGAAGGCCAAGACCATCGACGACCTCGACGTCCGACTGGGCGCGGCCCGCCGCCACCGGGGGCTCGTCGGCTACTTCCGGCCCGAGTTACCCCACCACGACCTGCACGACCGGTTGCTGCGCCGGTACGACCAGCGGCGGGTCGAGTTCGAGGCGTTGCGCGACAAGATGGACCGGTTCGAGCGCCGGGGGGAGTACGTCGTGCGCGACGGCGTGGTGCACGGATTCGACCGGCGCGGCGGGCTGCGGCCCCTGACCGGCGACCACGACGTGTTCGACATCCGCGCCTCCGGCGGCGCGGACCTGAGCCGCCGCCGGTACGACCGGGCGGTCGCGACCATGATGTCGATGGACATGGGCGTCACCCACGGCGCGCACATGTACTGGCGGCCGACCACCAAGTCCGACCTCGCGATGTTCGAGTCGATCGCCCTCAGCGGCGACGCCAAGCTGCGCTTCCACCCGGACGGCACGATGACCGCGGGCGACTACCGCCGCTTGAACGCAGGGATCAGCGCGATCACCACGCCCGCCAGGGCGGCCCGGCCGTACGCCAGCGTCTCCCACGTGGGCAGGCCCATGGTCCCGGTGTCCTCCGCGTCGGTGATGAACAGCTGACCGTAGAGCAGCAGCAGGAGGACTCCGTAGCAGCGCGCGTGCCGGTGTTGCCACGCGAGCGCGACGCCCGCCAGCCCCGTGCACACGTACAGGGTGTGGATGGCGCCGTCGCCCATGGGGAGGAACGGGATGGAGGCCGAGACGACCTGGAGCAGGCCGACCACGAGCGCGAGCAGCTGCGCCCGGCTGAACGTCCGCTCGCCGGCCTCGGGCCGCTGCCCGGCCTTCTTCCCTGTCCGCCGTTCGCGCACGGCCGCCTCGTTCCGCATGACCTGGGGTTACCCGCGCCCGTTCGGCTCATCCTCGCCCCCCGCGTCTTCCCCCTATGGGTCATATCGCCGACCACGTTCCGGCATTACGGCTAATCGCCGGGTCACGGTCAGCGCGTTCGGCGTGCGACCAGCACCGGCACGCCCGGCGGCGCGGCCTAGCGCGGCAGCCGGTCGATCTCCGCCCTGGCTTCGGCCGTCGCCTGATCGGGTCGGCGCTCCCCGGTGAGCACCCGCGTGGCCATGGTGGCGAGGGCGCGTGAGACCTCCGGGTACCGCGCGCCGTACGCGGTGCGCGTCCGCGCCTCCCGCAGCCCGCCGGTGAAGCCGACCACGTTCGGGTCCCACTGCCAGGCCAGGTCGTCCAGGGTGTCCGCGCGGTTGGGCAGCGCGCCGAGGCCGCCGCCGAACTCGGTGACGTTGTCCGGGTGCTCGGCCAGCCACGTCAGCACGTCCCACGCCTCGTCGACCCGACCGCTGCGGCCGATCACCCACGCCTCGCCCCCGAGCTGGCCCGCGCCGCCCGCCGCCCCCTCCGGCAACGGCGCCGCCGCCCAGTCCAGCCCCGCCTGGTTGAGGTCGGGGATCGCGGCCGGCCCGGTGATCGCCATCGCGCACCGGCCCTCGGCGAACCGCTGCCGCGCGTCGGCGTCCGTCCAGCCGAGCACCTCCGCCGGCGTGCTGCGGTCGGTGTTCACCAGGCCGTCCAGGTGGGCGAGGGCGTCGAGCGACGCCTGGTCGCCGATCCCGTCGACGTCACCGCCCGCCTGCCACAGCAGCGGCAGGAACGTGACGGTCAGGTCGTCGTCCTTACCGCCGAAGCACAGGCCGGCCCGGTCGGCCGTGGTCAGGGCCTTCGCGGCGGTCCGCAGCTCCTCCCACGTCGTCGGCGGGTCGGTGAGGCCGGCCGCGGCGAAGTGGTCCCGGTCGTAGACCAGCGCGGTGGTGGTGCTGCGCAGCGGCACGCCGTGCACGCGTCCGCCGTGGGTGACGCTCTCCCGCACCGGCGCGAGGAACTCGTCCCCCAGGTCCCACCGGTCGAAGCGATCGGTGAGGTCGGCCAGGGCGCTGCCCTCGGCCAACCGCGGCAGGTCGGTGGAGTCGACCGCGGCGATGTCGGGGAACACGCCGGACGCGGTCGCTTCGGCGAGCTTGGCCCGGAACTCGGGGTAGGGCAGGGAGGTGCGCTCGATCCGCACGTCGGGGTGTTCCTGCCGGTAACGGGTCAGGAGGTTGTCCACGGCCTGGTTCGCCATGGGGGAGTGGTTGAGGTAGTCCCACCAGGTGAGTGTCACCTGGTCGGGGGTCTCGGTCTGCTCTGCGTTGCACGCACCGGCGGCGACCAGGATCGCTGCCAGGAGCAGCGCTCGTCCACGCATTCCGCTCCACCCTTCGGGGTAGGCGACCTTTACGGGCTGCGCTCGTCCTACTCCGCTGCGTGAGGCGGTGTCAAGATCGGAGGTGGTTCAGACCTTCGGCCGGGGGCGCGGCTGCGGCCGGTCGGTCGTTCCGGTGGCGGGCGCGGGCGCCTGCCCGCCCGGTGGCTCCGGCTCGACGGGCTCGCCGGGCGTGGGGATGAGGTCGGCGAGGTACGTGGCCGCCAACTCGTCGTAGATCGGTGTTGAGCTCACGTTCGGGAATCCTGTCCGGCTGAGGCCCGCGGCGCTGCCCCTCTCACTCCTGTGGGTTACCTCCCGCCTGGGGCGGACCGGCGGGCGGCGCGGTGCCGCGCCGGTGGTTGCGGAGATCGTTCGCGCTGGTCACCGGTGCTGCCGGGCGATCGTGGACGGTTCGGCGCGCGGTCGTGCGGGCGCGGTGATGACGCGGATCACGCCACTGCCATCGGAATCCGTGATTGAACCCCGGTAACAGGGGTACCCGCCCCTACGATGAGGCCGTAGGCGGCCGCCGCCCCCCCAGTCGGCCGCCTGACAAGTCCCGGCCGGGCTCCCCTCCCCCCAAGAGTCCGGCCGGGCACCTCATCGTCGATCTTGTTGCGACGCCGTGGTTTCCGTTCCGGGATCCCCCGGAACGACTGTGAACGACCCGCGGACCGAGGGCGACCTCCGGGCGGGCGCGCGGTGCGGCGGCTGGCTCAGCTCGGGCGGCTCGGGCGGGTCCGGTGTGGACATCGTGACCGGCGCGCCCGGCTGCACCACGATCGGCTCGCCGTGGTGGCTCGCGCGCAGGGTGTCCCCCGCGACGATCCGGTAGGTGACCGAGCCCTCCTCGACCTCCACCGCGAGCCGGGTGCCGCGGAACGACATGCGGAACGCCATCCGGGTCAGCCCCGGCGGCAGGCGCGGCGCGAACGCCAGTTCCCCGTCGTGGTCGCGCATGCCGCCGAAGCCCGCCACCAGCGCGATCCACGCGCCCGCGAGCGAGGCCATGTGCAGTCCGTTGTGGACGTTGCGGTGCAGGTCGTGCAGGTCGGTGAACGCCGCCTCGGCCAGGTAGTCGTAGGCCAGCCGCACCGCGCCGACCTCGGCGGCCAGCACCGCCTGCGTGCCGGCCGACAACGACGAGTCGCGCACCGTCCGCGGCTCGTAGTAGGCGAAGTTGCGGGCCTTCTGCGCGGGCGTGAACGCGTCGCCGCGCACGTGCATGGCCAGCACCAGGTCGGCCTGCTTGACCACCTGCTTGCGGTACAGGTCGAAGTACGGCCGGTTGAGCAGCAGCGGGTACTCGTCGGGGTCGGTGGCCTCGAAGTCCCACTCGGCGTGCGAGGTGAACCCCTCGTTCTGCTGGTGCACGTCGAGCAGCTCGTCGAACGGGACCAGCATCTTGTCGGCGGCCTCGCGCCAGCCCCGCACCTCGTCGGCGGTGACCTCCAGGCGCTCGACCACGTCCGGGCACCGGTCGCACGCGTCCGCCGCGCCGCGCAGGTTCTTCTGCGCGATGAGGTTGGTGTAGACGTTGTTGTCCACCACGGCCGAGTACTCGTCCGGCCCGGTCACGCCGTCGATGCGGAACCCGCCGTGCTGGTCGTGGTGCCCCAGCGACGTCCACAGCCGCGCGGTCTCGACCAGGATCTCCGCGCCGCACTCGCGTTCGAACGCCCGGTCGTCGGTCGCGTTCACGTACTGCGCCACGGCGTGCGCGACGTCGCCGTTGACGTGGAACGCGGCCGTGCTCGCGGGCCAGTACGCCGAGCACTCCGCGCCGCTGATCGACCGCCACGGGAACGCCGCGCCGAGCTGGCCGAGCACGCGGGCCCGCTCGCGCGCCTTGCCCAACGTCGAGTGCCGCCACCGCAACGCGTCCCGCGCCGCCTCCGGCACGGTGTAGGCCAGCACGGGCAGCACGAACATCTCGGTGTCCCAGAACGCGTGCCCGTCGTACCCCGGCCCGGTCAGCCCCTTGCCGGGGATCGCCCTCGTCTCGCCGCGCACCGCCGCCTGCATGATGTGGAACAGCGCGAACCGCAGCGCCTGCTGCAGCTCGTCGTCGCCGTGCAGCTCGATGTCCGCGACCTCCCAGAAGTCGTCCAGGAACCGCCGCTGCTCGGTCAGCAGGCCCTCCCAGCCGGTCTGCCGCGCGCCCGCCAACGCCGCCTCCACCTGCGCGCGCAGCGCGGGCACCGACCGTTGCGCGGACCAGCCGTAACCCAGGTACTTCACCAGCCGCAGGCGCCCGCCCGCCGGCACGTCCACGGCCGCGGTGAAGCGGGCCAGGTCGCCCTCGGCGCGGATCTCCGTGCGCACGCCGTCCTCGACGTCGAGCTCGTGGTCCATCGCGGCGGCCATCCGCAGCCCGGAGTTGCGCGCGTGGTGCGCCAGCACGGCCCGGTAGTCCTCGGCGTGCGCGAAGTCCGCCACCAGCGGCTCGTTCAGCGCCGCGGCCACCCGCGGGTCGTCGCCCTCGTTCTCGACCGGCTCGTTGGCCAGCAGGTCCGACTGCACCACCAGCTGCAGGTCCTCGGCCGGCACGACCTCGTAGTGGATCGCCGCGACGGCCCGCTGGGTCAGCGACACCAGCCGTTCGCTGCGCACGGTCACCCGGCGGCCGGTCGGCGACTCCCACTCCGTGCAGCGGCGCAGCGTGCCGGTGCGGAAGTCCAGCTCCCGCTGGTGCGCGTGCGCCCGGCCGTAGCGCATGTCCAGCGGCTCGTCCTCGACCAGCAGCCGGATCACCTTGCCGTCGGTGACGTTGACGACGGTCTCGCCCGCCTCGGGGTAGCCGTAGCCGGATTCGCCGTACGGCAGCGCGTGCTCCTCGTAGAAGCCGTTGAGGTAGGTGCCGGGCAGCCCGCGCGGCTCGCCCTCGTCCAGCGTGCCGCGCAGCCCGAGGTGCCCGTTGGACAGCGCGAACACCGACTCGGTCCGGCGCAGCTGGTCGACCGCGAGGCCGTCCCAGCGCACCATCCAGGGGTGGATCTCCCAACCGGTCACAGCAGCTCCGCCAGGTCCTCGACCACGACGTCCGCGCCGTGCGCGCGCAGCGCCTCCCGCTGCCCGGTCCGGTCCACGCCCACCACGTGCCCGAACCCGCCCGCGCGCCCGGCGGCCACGCCCGCCAGCGCGTCCTCGAACACGGCGGCGTGCTCCGGGCTCACGCCGAGCAGGCGCGCGCCCGCCAGGAAGGAGTCCGGCGCGGGCTTGCCCTTGAGCCCGTCGCGGCTGATCACCACGCCGTCCACCAAAGCCTGGACGAACGGGCTGAGGCCGGCCGCGTCGAGGACCTTGCGCGCGTTCGCCGACGACGTCACCACGCCGATGCCCAGCCCCTCGGCCTCGACCGCGCGCAGGTAGGGCACCGTGCCCGCGTAGGGCGACACGCCCTCGTGCCGGATGATCGCCTCCAGCAGGGCGTTCTTGCGGTTGCCGACGCCGTGCACGGTGTCGGCGTCCGGCGGGTCGTCCGGCTCGCCCTCGGGCAGCGTGATGCCGCGCGAGGCCAGGAACTCGCGCACGCCGTCGTAGCGCGGCCGGCCGTCCACGTACTTGAGGTAGTCCGATTCGGCGAACGGCGGCTCGCCGTGCGGGCGCAGGAAGTCGTCGAACGTGCGCCGCCACGCGCGGCGGTGCAGCACGGCCGTGCTCGTCAGCACGCCGTCGAGGTCGAAGAGGCAGGCGGTGATCGCGTCGGGCAGTCCCAGGGCCATGCCCAGTTGTCTACCCCTTCTCCGTCCGGGGTACCCGCTGGCGGAGTGGACACCGGCGGAGGGATCGAGCCATGGGCAAGCCGCGCGTGCTGGTCGTCGGAACGGGCTTCGCGGGCTACCACTGCCTGCGCGCGCTGGAGCGCGTGCTCCCGGCCGACGCCGCCGACCTGGTGGCGGTCAACCCCACCGACTACATGCTCTACGTGCCGCTGTTGCCGGAGGTCGCGGGCGGTTCGCTCGACCCGCGCCGGGTGGCCGTGCCGCTGCGGCCCAAGCTGCCGCGCACGCGGTTGGTGCAGGCGCACGCCACCGCGCTCGACCTGGCCGCGCGCACGTGCACGGCCGTCGACGTCGAAGGGCGAGAGCAGGTCCTGGAGTGGGACCGGCTCGTGCTGACGGCGGGCTCGGTCACCCGGTTGATGTCGATCCCGGGCGTGGCCGAGCACGCGTTCGGGTTCAAGTCGGTCGCCGAAGCCGTGTTCCTGCGCGACCACGTGCTGCGGCAGGTCGAGCTGGCCGAGCAGGCCGACGACCCGGCCGAGCGGGCGGCGCGGGCGACGTTCGTCGTGGTCGGCGCCGGGTACACGGGCACGGAGCTGGTGGCGCAGGGCCTCCAGCTGACCCGCTCGGCGTTGCGCGGGCGCAGCGGGTTGGCGGAGTCGGAGGTGAAGTGGGTGCTGGTGGACCTGGCGCCGCGCGTGCTGCCGGGGCTGGACGAGCGGCTGTCCGGGCCCGCCGCGCGGGTGCTGCGGTCGCGCGGCGTGGACGTGCGGCTGGGGACCAGCGTCGAGGAGGTCACCGCGGACTGCGCGAAGCTGACCGACGGCAGCCGGATCCCGACGCGCACGCTCGTGTGGTGCGTCGGCGTGCGGCCCGACCCGTTGGTGGGCTCGGTCTCGCTGGCCACGGTGAAGGGGCGGGTGGTGGTCGACCCCACGCTCGCCGTGCCGACGCACCCGCACGTGTTCGCCGCCGGTGACGTGGCGGCGGTGCCGGACGTGTTCAACGGCGGGAAGCCGACGCCGATGACCGCGCAGCACGCGCAGCGCCAGGGCAAGCTCGCCGGGCGCAACGTCGCGGCCTCCCTCGGCCACGGCCCGGTGGGCACCTACCGGCACCGCGACCTGGGGTTCGTGGTCGACCTGGCCGGCGCGCAGGCGGTGGCCAACCCGCTGCACGTCCCGTTGACCGGCCTGCCCGCGAAGGCGGTGGCGCGCGGCTACCACCTGCTGGCGATGCCCGGCAACCGGCTGCGGGTCGCCGTCGACTGGCTCACCGACCTCCTCGCCCGCCGCCAGGTCGTCCAGTTCGGGCTGGTCCCCGAGGCGGGCGTGCGGCTGGGGGACGCCGAGAAAGCCGGCGCCGCCAACCGGGGGTGAGGCTCAAGCCGGCTTGAGCGGGTCGTGGCCGATGGACATCAGCCGGTGCCTCCAGTGCGCCTCGCCCGCCGTCGGCTCCAGGTCGTCGCGCCGCTGCTCCCGCACCCGGTCCACGACCTTCTGCATCACCTTGACGTCCTCGGTGGTCAGGTCCGTGCGCCGCTTGCGCAGGACGCGCAGCACGTCCTGGCCGGTCGGCGTGCCCGCCTGGTCGGGCACGGTCTCGCTGTCCTCGTCGGCCGAGCGGGTGCGCAGCCAGTCCTCCAGTTCGTGCGAGGTCATGTTCACCACGCGGTGGAAGTCGTCCCACAAGCTGTCGGTCATGGGGGAGAGGGTTGCCGCTGCGGCGGAGGGTGAAACGCGGGCCGTCGGCGCGACCTTTGCGCGATCCGAACATTCGCCGCACGCGCTCCACACCGCGACCGGCGATCGTGGTCGTCATGAAGACACCGATTCGCCTCGCCGTCGTCGTCACCGCCGCGTTCGGGCTCTGCTCGGCCGGGGTCGCGGCGGCTCAGGAGAGCAGCTACGCGCCCATCACGATCAGCCCCGACCAGGTGAAGCAGCTGTGCGAGAAGCGGGCGCCGCGGATCGAGGAGCGCGTCACCCGGATCACCACGCGCATCAACGGCGGGCCGGAGGTGGCCGGGTCGACGGCGTGGCTGCGGGCGCAGGCGCAGCAGGCGCGCGACGCGGGCAACACCGCCCGTGCCGAGCGGTTGGAACGGCGGCTGGAGCGGCGCGAGGGGCAGCTGACCAGGCTCGGTGACGCGCAGCGCCGGGTGGACGAGTTCCAGGCGTCGCACTGCGGTGTGAAGTGAGGGTCCTGGCGGCAGCGGTCGTGCTGCTGTTCGCGGTGGCCGGGTGCCGTGCCGAGGGCGCGCCGCCCGCGGACCCCGGCTTCGACGGGATCGAGGCGACGCTGGACGCCGTCGAAGCCGAGGTCTCCGAGCCGTAGGGCGTCAGCCGACGTCCGGCGTGTACTGCCCCTTCGCCACCGCGACCGCCCCGGCCAGCTCCTCCTCCGAGGCGGTGCCCGACTCGCGGACGACCGCCGTCCACGCGTCGATGGACCCGGCGTTGAACCGCTGGGTCTCCGGCGCGTTGGCGGCGGCGACCGGGTCGAAGTCGTCGCTCACCTCGCCCGCGAGGTACAGGCCGAGGCCGAGGAACGCGCCGTCCCAGCCGGGGCCGACGTACAGCGCGCCCGCGCCGCTGCCCGCCATCGCCTTGGGCACCGTGTGCTCCAGCTCGACCGTCGTGCGCTCGTCGCCGTCCTCGGTCAGGCGCAGCTCGACGATGCTGGTGTCGGCGCCCCACGTCAGCCGCAGCAGCTTCGGCGGCGCGCAGGTGAGGACGGTGCCGCTCGCGTTGTGCTCCACCTGGAAGCTCCCGCCCTCCCGCAGGTCGCCGCTGACCGGCAGGAACCAGCGCTTGAGCCGGTCCGGGTCGGTGAGCGCGTCCCACACGTCCGCCGCCGCCGCGTCGTACGTGCGTCGCAGCAGCACGCCGATCGTCTCGTCCGAGCCCGCGCCCACCTCCCGGTGGATGGCCTTGAGCTGGTCGGCGATGTCGATCACTGTTGTTCCTCCTTGAGTCGCCTCTCGCGCTTGCCGCGCGCGAGTTCGGTGGCCAGCGCGTCGAGGTGCCCGCTCCAGAACCGGCGGAACCGGTCGAGCCACTCGTCCACCTCGCGCAGGCCCTGGTCGTCCACCGCGTAGAGGCGTCGGGTGCCTTCGGCGCGGACGCGGGCGAAGCCGTTCTCGCGCAGCACCCGCAGGTGCTGGGAGACCGCGGGTTGCGAGATGCCGAACTCCCGGCGGACCACCTCCGTGACCGCGCCGGAGGTCTGCTCGCCGTCGGCGAGCAGCTCCAAGATGCGGCGACGGACCGGGTCGCCGAGGACGTCGAACGCGTGCACGACCAGCATCTTTCAGCCTGGGCTTATATAAGTCAAATCTAAGGCTCAGGAATTGTCGGTGGTCGGTGGCACTATCTCGAACGGATGTTCGGTACGCGTTCGAAGGGAGCCATGCGATGCGAGTTCGACTAGATCCCCGTCAGTGGCCCGGCCGTGTCATCCCCGAGACCGACGCCGAGATCGACACGGCGGTCGAGGCGCTCTGCCTGCGTGCGACCTGGCCCGATGCCCACCGCGCCGCCGTGCGCCGGGTCGTCGAGCCCTGGTTCGCCGAGGGGTGGAGCGTCGATGCCCTGCTGGCGGCGGTCGACCGCAGGCCTGACGGCACCAGGCAGGGCAGCCCGAGGAGCCGCGACCAGGTAGCGCACGACTTCCTCCGTGCGCGGCTGAGGTCGTGGTGGCAGGGGGGCGCGCGGCGTGCGCGCCCCCCGGTGGCGGGCATGACGCTGGGCGCCTGGTGGCGCATCAACCGGCGCAACGCCCGCTTGACCGAGCCGCGCGCCCGGCGGCCGCTGAGCACGGCGGGCAGCTTGGCGCGCGAGCAGTCGCGGGAGCGGGTGCGGGCGCGGCTGAAGGACCCGGTCGAGCGGTCGCGCGAGTTGGCGCGGCGGCGGCAGGAGGTGCTGGACGGGTTGTTGGTGCCGGGGCAGCGGGTTCCGACGTTCGACGACGCCCGCAAACTGCTGGCCGACGTGCGGCTGCCCGCGCACCCCGTGTGCAGTCGGTGCGGCTGCAGGCAGGGGGTGCTGCCGAACGCCGCTTGACGCGTCCTTAGTCTGTGGTACCCGACACGGTGAATTCGGCCGACGGGTCGTGTGCTTTCGGGTCGAGCTGGTGGTGTGGCGTCGTGACTTCGGGTGGCAACGCCCGTGACGCCCTGCTCGCGGACCGAGCTGCGCGCGGCCTGTCGTGACGCGTCCGGTCGACGTCCCTGTTCCGCAAGCTGTGGCCGTAGGAGTTGGCAGTGTCCTGGTTGTTCACCATCATCCTGTGCGTGGCGGCATTCCTGGCCGGCGCGGCCGTCGTCTGGCTGCGCCTCGACCCCACCATCCGCGACCTGCGCGCCCAACTGAACCAGCCATCCGCCCCCAAGGCGACCACCGACACTCCCGCCGCCACCACCACCGCTGCCGCTGACGCCACGGACACCGCTGACACTGCCGCCGCTGCGATCCCGGCCGCCGAAACCACCCCGGAGCCCGCCAAGGCCACCGAGGTCGCCGAGGAGCCCGCGCCCGCCAAGGCTCCCGAGGCGGTCGAGCCCGAGGCCGTCGAAGAACCCGAGACCGTTTCGGCACCGAAGTCCGCGCAGGAGCCCGAGATCGCCGCGGAAGCCGCAGCGCCTCAGGCCGCCGAGGAACCCGTCACCGAGGAACCCGCCGCCAAGTCCGAGCCCGAGGTCGAGGCCGAGCCCGAGGTCGGCCAGCCGGTCGAAGAGCCCGTCGCGGTCGAGGAATCCGCTGCGGTCGAGTCGCCTGCGGCCGTTGCCGAGCCCGTCGCCGTTGCGGAGCCTGTCGCGGTCGAGGAGCCCGCCGAGGAAACCGCGCCCGTCGCCGGCGAGCAGCCCGCCGAGGAAGCCGCGCCCGTCGCGGTCGAGGAGCCGGTCGAGGAAGCCGCCGCCGCAGACCCCATCGCCGCGCCCGCGTCAGTCGCCGCACCCGTGGTCGCGGAGGAGGTCGCCGAGGTGGTCCTGGAGGTCAAGGCGAACTCCAAGTCGATGATCTTCCACACCCCCGACTCGCCGTACTACAAGCGCATGAAGGGCGACGTCACCTTCAACTCGGTCGCCGAGGCCGAGCGCGCCGGCTACACCCAATGGACCCCGAAGCCGAAGGTCGCCTCGCCCGCGCGCTGAGGTAGGCCGTCCGGACCACTCGTGCGTCGCGATCAGGCGAATAGCGTTACACCGCTCGGGTATTCACCGATCGGGGTGACCTGATGCCAACGCGAGATGGTGGGCGGGGAGCCGGCGACGTGGCCGCGCTCGCGCTCCACCGCACGGACGTCGACGGCGCGGCGGTGGTCCGTCCGACCGGTCGGCTCGACCTGACCACCTATCGCGAACTGCGCGACGGGCTGCTCAAGTGCGCCGTGGACGAGCCCACCGCCGTGATCGTGCGGCTCGACGACGGCTTCGAGTGCGCCACGCCCGCCTTCATGTCGGTCTTCACCACGGTGGGTCTGCGCGTGTCGGAGTGGCCGGGCGTGCCGGTGATGCTGGTCGGCGAGTCGCCCGGCCACCGCCGCGCGCTGGCGACCGGCGACACGGGCGCCGTGCCCCGGTTCACCGCGCTGAACGCCGCCCTGGCCGCCGTCGAACTACCGTCCGAACGCACGCGCGACGAGACGCAGCTGCCCCACTCGCTGCTCAGCGGCCTGCTGGCGAGGCACTTCGTGCGCGAGGCGTGCCAACGCCGGGACGTCACCCACTTCGTCCACGACGCGGTCACCATCGCCACCGAGCTCGTCGAGAACGCCGTCCGCCACGCCCGCTCCGCACCGGTGCTGCGCGTGGAACTGCGGGGCCACCGGCTGACCGTCGCGGTCCGCGACGAGAGCCCCGACCCGCCCCAGGAGCCGAAGGCCGAACCCCCGCGCTCCGGCGGCTGGGGCCTCACGATCGTGTCGTCGCTGAGCCGCACGTGGGGCTGCTACCCGTGGCCGCACGGCGGCAAGGTCGTCTGGGCCGTCCTCGGCGACTGAACGCCGAGCCCGTCAGCTCGCCTCGCTCACCGCCGTCACGATCGTGAAGTGGTCGACGAGGTCCGTCAGCTCCAACGGGTGCAGCACGACCTTCGTCGTCGCGACCAACCGCAGCGCCGTGCCGACCGACTCGCACGCCGACCGCAGTGCGATCAGCAGGTTGATGCCGGTCGACCCGAGGAACGTCACCCCGGAGAGGTCGAGCACGAGGACCCGGCTCGCGTCGCCGAGCCGGTGCCGGACGTACTCCTCCACGCCCGGCGCCGTCGCCATGTCGAGCTCACCGGCCACGGCGACCACCACCACGCCCGCGGACACCTCGCGCGCCGTGAGCGTGACGGCGTCGGTGAAATCGTCCATGTCCACCCCTGGGTGTGGTCGGCAGAGTGCGGCTGCCTGCTCAACCGCGTTCAGCCTAGGCCCAGGAGAACTGTGAGCGCCCGTCAGGACCGGTGCAACTCCTCCGACCCACCCGACCCGACCACGACCCGCCACCCCGAAGGCGTTCTCGGGGCCGGCCGTCGTGGTGGGCTCAGCCGACCACGCGCCGGATGACGTTCACGGGCCCGATGGACTCGATGTCCTGCACCTTCACCGGCACGCCCTCGGTGGACGCGTGCACGGCGCGGATGCCGTCGATCGCCATCGCCACGTGCGTCTGGCCGGAGTAGTAGATGATCAGGTCGCCGGCCTTGACGTCGTTGCGCGACACCGACCGGCCGATGGTGGCCTGGCCGTAGGTGGTGCGCGGGATCGCGATGCCGACCGACCGGTACGCCGCCTGCATGAGGCTGGAGCAGTCCCAGGTGTTCGGGCCGTTCGAGCCGTACACGTAGTCCTTGCCGCGCTGGGCCAGCGCGAACGCCAGCGCCTCGCCTGCCTTGCCCGCCGGGACGGGGATCGGGCCCATGTCGCCCGCGTTGTTCAACGCCGCCCGCTCCGCCGAGCTCAACGAGCGGTAGGCCTCGCGGGCTTCGGTGATCTGCCCGTCCAGCGCGGCCTTGCGCTGGTCGATGTCCGCGATGGCCTTGTTCGCCGCGTCGGCGGCCTCGTTCGCGCGGCGGGCGGCGTCGTTGGCCAGGTCGACGGCGTCGCTGAGCCCTTGCAGGGCTTCGGCGTTGTCGCCCGCCAGCACGCCGAGCGCGGACATGCGGTTGAGGAAGTCCTGCTGCGAGTCGCTGACCAGCAACGCGGACAGCTGGCCGAACCGGGCGCCCTCGAAGGAGGCCTCGGTGAGCAGGTCGACCTGGCCGCGCAGCGCTTCCTGCGCCTGCTGGGCCGTGGCGATGTCGCGGTTGGCCTGGTCGAGCGAGCCCTGGGCGTTGGCCAGCGTCTCCTGCGCGCGCAGGTGCTCTTCGTTCAGCGCCTCGGCCTGGTGGGAGAGGTCGTTGTACTTCTTCAACGCCTCGGAGGCGTTGGACGACGTCTCCGGGTCGGCGGCGGCTTGGGGGAGTGGCAGGGCGGCGCCGAGCAGCGCGGAGACGGCCGTGGCCGTCAGGGCTGCGCGGACGGTGCGCTGAGCGGATTTCGACGCCACGGTTCGCGCAATCCTCCTTGAGCCGGCTGGGCCCCGAACGGGTTACACCCGCCCAGGGTCTCGGACAGGTTACGGAACCCGTCGGAGCCAGTCCATAAGGGGTCCACTTCAGCCGGTTCCGGGGACGTCCGCCATCGCTCTTCGCCCGCTGCGGTCCGACGGTCTCGGGCCGACCCGGCGCGAAGAAGGTCAGCTCGCCCGCGCGACGACGGCGGAGTGGGTGAACTCGCCCGCCCGCACGCCGCGCATGAACATCTCCCACTCGCCGCGCGTGTAGCGCAGGGCCGCATCACCGTCACGTGCGCGGAGGATCGCGCCGCCGCGCGGCGCGGGCAGCACCGTCAACGCGCCGTCCGCCTCGACCGAACCCGCCACCAACTGGCGGAGGAAGTCGTCCCACGCCGGGGCGTCCACGGTGAGCACCGGTCCGGCGCCCTGGTCCTTGGTGTCGCGCACCTGGACCACGTCGCCGTCGAACCGGACCTCGACGCAGTCGCCCGACGCCGTGCTGAAGCTGCTCTTGAACCAGGTGGCCGAGGGGTTGTGAGGCATCAGAACCGCTCCATCTCGTGGTAGACCGCGTCGATGAACCCGCGCGAGTCGCGGTCGTCGAGCGCGCGGTCGAACGTCTCCGCGAAGCTCGCCGTCGACTCGAGTATCACTTGGCGCTTGTCGATGATGACACCGCTGATCGCTGTCTCCTGGTACATCAGGTCGCCGAGCCTGTTGGAGCGAAAGGAAAGGATCTTCAACGCCGCGCCGAGCAAGGGGTGCGCCCCCGCCGCGAAGGGGATGACCCGCAGCCGGACGTGACCGCCCTTGCGGTCCAGGACGTCCAGCAGGTGCGCCAGTTGCCGCCGCATGACACCGGCGTCGCCGACGAGTTGCCGCAACGCGGCCTCGCCCAGCACGACGTCGAGCCGCAACGGGTCGTCGCCGTCCAGGCGGCCCTGCCGCGCCAGCCGCGTCTCCAACCTCGGGCCGACGTCGACGGGCCGGATGTACGGCGTGCCCGCCCGCACCACCGCCCGCGCGTAGTCGGCGGTCTGGAGCAGTCCCGGGATGATGTCCGGCGCGTACTCGAAGACCTTGTCCGCGCCCGCCTCCAACCCCAGCAACCGCAGGAACTCGTCCGAGTAGAGCCGGGCGTAGTCGTACCACCACTCCCGCCGCTCGGTCCGCGCCCGCAGCGCTTCGAGCCCGGCGCGTTCGTCGTCGGCCAGCTCGTAGGCGTCGGCCAGGTCGCCGAGCTTCGCGGCCGTGAGCCGGCGCTTGCCGGACTCGATCGCGGACAGGTTCGTGCCGCCGATCCCCGTCGTCCTGCCGACCGCCGCCGCCGTGAGCCCGAGCCGTTCCCGGTGCTCCCGGAGCCTCAGCCCGAGTTCCCACGCCTGCACCGTGCTGGAGATCGGGGCGTCGTCGCCCATGTCCTTCGTCCCGTCGGATCTAGTGGTCCGGAGCGATACCGAGAGTAGCGACACCGCACCCGTCCGATGAATCGACACCGGGATAATTATCAATATAGCTTCAGGTCAAGCACGAGAAGTGTCTCGCGGTTCGAGGTGATGACCTGATGGACCACCAGCCCACGCTCCGTGGCCGCCTGCTCGGCCGGGAGCTGCGCCGGGTCCGCGAAGCCGCCGGCCTGACCGTGGCCGAACTCGCCGCGCGCACCCAGCAGTGCCCGCAGCGGATCCAGCGGCTGGAGGACGGCGTGGCCGCCGCGCCGGCGCCGGACCCGACGATGTGGTGCGCCTGGGGCGCCGAGGCGACGAGCGTGATCAACGTGCTGTGCCGCGCCGCCGAGCGGATCGACGTCTTCGCGCCGCTGGGCGTGCACCCGTCCCTCGCACGGCTGGACGCCGACCGCTGCACGGCCTACGTCCTGGAGGGCGTCACCGTCGACCGCGCCGACGTCACGGTCCGCGTGATCCGGCCCGGCGCGGGCCACTGCCCCGGCGTCGAGCACCCGGTGACGCGGTTCGTCCTCGCGGACGGCCCGGCCGTGGTGTTCTACGCCTACCTGCACCGCGCGATGTTCACCGACGACCCGAGCCACCTCCGGTCGGCGCAGGAGTTCTTCCGACGCCTAGCCGAACTGGCGCGCGCCTAGCTCGAGCCCGGTGAGGTCCGTCCGCCCGCCGGGGTGGCCCACCGCGCGACCGGCGGCGGCCGTCGCGAGCCGACCCGCGTCACCCGGGTCGTCACCCCGCACCAGCGCCACGGTCAAGGCCGCCACGAACGCGTCGCCGCCGCCGGTCGTGTCCACGACCTCCTCGTCGGTCAACGCGATCACCGCCGAGTCCCCGTCCCACGTCAGCACGTTCGCCTCGCCCGGCACCTCCAGCGCCACCACCGACGGCCCCCTGGCGAGCAGCTCGCGTCCCGCCCGCAGGGCCGCGTCCGTCCCGGTGATCGACCGCCCGGTCAACGCCTCCGCCTCGCGGTGGTCGGCCCGCACCACGTCCGCCGCGGCCAGGAGCTCGGCCACCCGCCCGTCCGGTGCGCCGTCCAGCACGACCAGCCCGTTCGCCGCGCGGGCCGCCGCCAGCGCCGCGTCGGCCGGCTGCTGCAACTGCACGATCACCGCGTCCGCGCCGCGCAGCATCGCCGACGCGGCCCGCACGTCCTCCGGCGTCACCAGCGTCGGCCCGGGGACGTCCTCCAGGTACCGGTACCCGCCGTCGCACACGACGTCCACCATCAGCGCCGTCCGGACGCCCTCGCGGCACACCACGGCGGCCGTCGCTACGCCGTCCGCGCCGAGCCGCTCGACCAGCAGACGGCCCTCCCGGTCGTCCCCGACGACGCCGACCAGCGCGGCCGTTGCGCCGAGCTGCCTCGTGCCCCGGGCGATGTTCGCGCCCTTCCCGCCGAGCATTTCGCGACGTTCCAGCACGCTCGCGCGGCCACCGGATCCGGGCACCGCGGGCACCACCAAGACCAGGTCACGGGCTATCTGACCGACCACCGCGATCCGCATGGTCGAGCGGTACCCGGTGGCCACCAGTTGAAACGGGTCGTTGACGTGGCGTCACCGGTAATGCGATCGTAATTCTGGGAGCGCTCCCAGTCCTGTGGTTCACAGATCACCGTCGATCTGAAGGAGAAGGTCCTTGCGACTCAAGCGCTTTGGGGCGTTGGCGGTTGCCGCGCTCGGTATCGTCGGTGTGACCAGCGTCTTCGTCCAGAGCGGCGTAGCGGTGGCGCACGGGTCGATGACGTACCCCCCAAGCCGCACCTACGCCTGCTACGAGGACGGCAGGGCGGGCAGCGGCGGCGGCGACCTGAACCCGACGAACCCGGCGTGCGTCGCCGCGGTGCAGCTCGGTGGGAAGCAGCCGCTGTGGGACTGGTACGGCAACCTGATCAGCCAGGCCGCCGGCAAGCACCGCGAGATCATCGCCGACGGCGACCTGTGCGGGCCCACGACCAAGTACGACGCCTACAACCTGGCCCGCAGCGACTGGCCGGTGACGACCCTGCGGGCGGGCGCGTCGATCAACTTCAAGTACAACGCCTGGGCTCCCCACCCGGGTCGCTGGGACCAGTACGTGACCCGCGACGGCTTCGACGTGACGCAGCCGCTGAAGTGGTCGGACCTGGAGCCCGCGCCGTTCGACAGCATCACCAACCCGCCGCTGGGCAGCGGCGAGTACTCGTGGAACGGCACCCTGCCCAACAAGTCCGGCCGCCACATCATCTACTCGATCTGGCAGCGCAGCGACAGCCCGGAGGCGTTCTACAGCTGCTCGGACGTGAACTTCACCGGTGGCGGCGGCGGTGACACCCAGGCGCCGACGGCGCCGGGCACGCCCACCGCGACCGCGACGGCGGACTCGGTGTCGTTGAGCTGGCCCGCGGCCTCGGACAACACCGGCGTCAGCGGCTACACCGTGTACCGCGAGGCGGGCGCGACCGACGTCTCGGTCGCGACGACCTCGGGCACCACGGCCACGGTCACCGGCCTGAGCGCGGACACGGCCTACCAGTTCTACGTGGTGGCGCGGGACGCGGCGGGCAACACCTCGTCGCCGTCGATCGCGGTGTCGGTGCGGACCAGTACGGGCGGCGGCACGACGCCGGGCGCCTGCGCCGTGACCTACAGCGTGCCCAGCTCGTGGTCCGGCGGCTTCACCGCCAACGTGTCGGTGAAGAACACGGGCAGCAGCGCGGTCAGCGCGTGGCAACTGGTCTGGGACGTCCCCTCGGGTCAGGGGATCACCCAGGCGTGGTCGGCCGAGGTGGCCGTCGCGGCGGGCAAGGCCACCGCGAAGGGCGCCAGCTGGAACCAGAACATCCAGCCGGGCCAGACGGTGAGCTTCGGGTTCAACGGCACGTCGCAGGGGACGCCCGCGAACCCGACCTCGTTCGCCCTCAACGGCGCTTCCTGCGCCGCGGCCTGATGTTGGGTCGGTGCGCGGCCCTGGTCGCGCTCCTGGTGGGGTCGGTCGCCTGCTCCTCGGCGGCGACCGACTCCCCCGGTCTGGGCTCCAACGCCCTCGGCCCGCCGCTGGGCACCCCGGCGGCGGTCGGGGAGTGGGTGCGGGAGAAGACCGGGCAGTGCGACGAGGTGGTGCCTCGGACGATGGAGGAGTTCGCCGAGTTCGTCGGTCCGCTGCGGGCGAGGCTCTACGCGCCGTACGTGGCGGAGTGGGCGACGTGCGAGGCGGGGCCGTACCAGCGGCTCGGGCTGGTGGTGTTCCAGCGCGAGAAGCTGCCGGACTTCCAGCGCGCGTGGCAGGGCGCGATGGCCGGCGGCGAGGTGTCGGACAACCCGGACTTCGGGTTCGGCAACGGCTTCGCGTTGAGCGGCACGCTCGGCCTGGAGCTGCTGGGACTGCACGAACTGCGTTGCACACCGGTGGGACCCGGCGAGGAGGTGGGGCACACCCTGCCCGCGGAGGCGGAGGGGTGCACCTACGTCCAGAAGCCGGGCCACCACCACTAGAGGCGGCTCGTCAGCGTGGCGCGGCGGTGCTCTGACGCACCACCAGCGTGGTGGCAAGCTCGATTCGGCGGTGTTCGGGCTCTTCACCACGTGCCAACGTGATGGCGAGACGGGTGCCCGCCGCGGCCATGTCCTGCAGCGGCTGCCGGACCGTGGTCAGCGGCGGGCCCACCCATTGCGCGACCGGGAGGTCGTCGAAGCCGATGACGCTGAGGTCTTCGGGGATGCGCAGGCCGGCCGCGCGTGCCGCCTCGTAGACGCCGAGGGCTTGCAGGTCCGACCCCGCGAAGACCGCCGTGGGCGGGTCCGGCAGGTCGAGCAGCGGCGCGAACTGGGCGCGCCCGGACTCGACGTGGAAGTCGCCGTACCGGACCAGGTTCGGGTCGTAGGCCAGGCCGGCGGTCTCCAGCGCGGCGCGGTAGCCGTCCACGCGGGCGCGGCTGCACAGGACCCGCTCCGGGCCGCCGATCATGGCGATGCGGCGGTGGCCGAGCTCGATCAGGTGGCGGGTGGCGGTGAGGCCGCCGTTCCAGTTGGTGGCTCCTATGGAGGGCGTCTCCAGCTGGGGTTCGCCGATCGGGTCGACCACGACGACCGGGATGTCCCGCGCGCGGAGCTTCGCCAGCTGCGAGGACGTGAGGTCGGAGAAGACGGAGATCACCGCGAGGGGCTTGCGCGCGATGACGCCTTCGAGCCAGCCGTGGCCGGGGGTGAGCCTGCCCTGGGACTCCGACAGCACGAGGGCGAGGCCCTGCTCGGCGGCGACCTGCTCGGCGCCCCGGATGATCTCCAGCGCCCAGGCGCTCTCCAGCTCGTGGAACATCAGTTCCACCAGGTTGGACCGCCGCGACCGTTCGTCCGCCCGCCTCTGGTAGCCGTGCCGTCGGATGATCGCCTCGACCCGTTCCCGGGTGTGCGGCGCGACGTCGGCGCGGCCGTTCATTACCTTCGAAACAGTCGGAACCGAGACCCCGGCCTCCGCCGCGATGGCGGCAATGGTGATCTTGCCCGAGGCTGTGCCATCCGAGGGTGACGGGTCGGCTTTGGTCGGCATGGGGGCAGTCTACGGCAGCCCCGCCCAGTTCCGGCCGCTAGACGCGGGGGAGCGGTGGTGGGTTGTTCGTCACTTGGAGTGTCCGTAACACGTTCGAAACATTCGACGTTTGAATCGAAACTGTCGAATATCCGGTTGCGCCCACCCAGCCGCACCGTCGAGGTTAGCGCAACGTGGCACCCGGCCGGCCCGGAAACGGAGCCCGAACGGCCCAACCGGCGTCGTCCTGACCGCTCAACCCGGGCTACCCGTCGCGCGTGTCGAACGCTCAGGCAGCCGGGTTCGACGGTGGGAAGGCTCGGGCCCGCTGGGAGAGGTGTGGCGGGCCCGAGCCGGTCGGGTCAGCTCCGGTGGCGTGCGCCGCCGGACAAGAGGTCCTCGCGCAGGGCCCGGTGAGCGGGCTTGGCGGCGAAGTTCTCGTCGAGGATGCAGGCCGCACCAGCACCCTCGAACCACCCGGGCACCCAGGAGTACCTGTCCGCGTACCCCCAGACCGTGAACGACAGGCAGCCCGGCGTCAGCAGGCACGCCCGCAGCAGCGAGCGGTACACGTCCGCCTGGGCCCGCAGCTTCGCCGGATCGGGCGGCATGGCCATCCGCACGTCGGCTTCCGTCACCGCGGTGTGCACCCCGAGGGCGTCGAACCGCCCCAGGTTCTCCGCAAGCGTCGTCGGCGGCTGCTCCACCGAGCAGTGGCCCTGCACGCCGACGCCGTGGATCGGCACGTCCTGCCGCTTCAGCTCGCGCACGAGGTCGTACACGCCGTCGCTCTTGGCGTTGACGTCCTCGATGTCGTAGTCGTTGTAGAACAGCAGCGCGTCCGGGTCGGCCTCGTGCGCCCACCGGAACGCGTCCGCGATGTAACCGGGGCCGAGCGCCCGCAACCAGACGGTGTCGCGCAGCGTCCCGTCCTCCTCGACCACCTCGTTCACCACGTCCCACTGCCGGACGTGGCCCCTGAAGTGGCGCATGGTGGTCTGGACGTGCGCCTTCAGCACGGCCCCGAGCTCGTCCGCGGGCACGTCCGCCAGCCACGCCGGGTTCTGGTTGTGCCAGACCAGCGTGTGGCCGCGCACACCCTGCCCGTTGGCCCGGGCGAACGCGACCAGCGCGTCGGCCGGACCCCACTCGTAGTGCCCGCGGGTCGGCTCCAGCGCCTCCCACTTCATGGCGTTCTCGGCGGTGACGCTGTCGAACTGCGTCGCCACCCACTCGCGGTAGACGTCGTCCTCGGCCAGCGCCGCGAGGTTCACGGCGGTGCCGAACGCGAGGCCGTGCGGGGCCGCGAGCTGCCGGAGCGCCGGGTCCACCGCCGCCGCGGGTGCGGCGGCGGCGGAACCCGCGACCGGAACGGGCGCGCCGTCGGGCATGAGCGTCCCTCCAGTCGGGTCGGACTACTTGCCGAAACCGGCCGTGAGGCCGCTGAGCAGGAACCGCCGTCCGACCAGGTACACCACGAAGATCGGCAGCACGGACAACGTCACGGCCGCGAGCAGCGCGGGCACGTTCGTGCCGAACTGCCCCTGGAAGTCCCACAACCCGAGGGTGAGCACCCGCGACGATTCCGACTGGGTGAGCACCAAGGGGAAGAGGAACCCGTTCCACGCGTTGAGCGCGGTGTAGACGACGACGGTCATGATCGCCGGCCGCGCCAGCGGCAGGACCAGCGACACCAGCACCCGCATCGGGCCCGCGCCGTCGATGGCCTGCGCCTCGTACAGCTCACGCGGCACGTCGCGCAGGCTGTTGACCAGCACGAGCATCGCCACCGGCAGCGCGAACGCCGCCGTCGGCAGGATGATCGCGGTCAACGTGTCGTACAGCTGCATCCGCGTGATCATCAGGTACACCGGGATGATCGTGGCCTGCGCGGGGATCGCCAGGCCCATGAGGAGCAGGGTGAAGCCGCGCTGCACGAACGGGCTGGTGTTGCGGACCACCGCGTACGCGGCGGGCACGGCCACCAGCACCACGATCGCCACCGTCGCGACGGTCACGATCACGTTGTTCAGCAGGTACTGGCCGAAGCCGCCGGTCAGCACGGTGACGTAGTTGTCCAGCGACAACGCGTCCGGCATCTCCCACACGCTCTTGCCGAGGTACTCGGCGCGGGAGCGCAGCGACACCGTGACCAGGTAGAGCAGCGGCCCGACGACGATCGCCAGCCACACCAGGGCGAAGATCCCGGCGGGCCAGTTGGGACGAGACTTCACGACCCCTCCTGCTGGCTGCTCATCTGGCGGAACCCGCTCCAGCGCATGACCGCCAGCGACAGCGCGGTGCCCAGGACGACCAGCACGACCGCGATCGCGCTCGCGTAGCCCATCTCGAACCCGCTGAAGCCGGTGATGTACATGTGCAGCGGCAGGATGCGGGTCGCGGTGCCCGGTCCGCCGTTGGTGAGGATCAGCACGGTGTCGAACGTCGTCAGCGAGCCGACCAGCATCAGCACCGACGACGTGACGATCGTGTACCGCAGCTGCGGCAGCGTGATGTGCCGGAACTTGCTCACCCGTGACGCGCCGTCGATGGTCGCCGCCTCGTACAGCGAGGCGGGCACCGCCCGGGCCGCACCTTGGTAGAGCAGGGTGTGGAACGGGATGAACTGCCACGAGATCACGAGCACCACCGTGTAGAGCGCGATGTCGGGGTCGCCCAGGAACAGCGGTCCGTCGACGAACGCGCCGAAGTTCGGCTCGAGCAAGGCCTGCCACAACAACGCGATGGCGGCCGTGGACAGCAGCAGCGGCAGGAAGAAGATCGAGCTGAGCACCGCCCGTGACCGCTGCTTGCCGGCCGCCCAGACCCCGATCAGCAACGCGATCGGGGTCTGGACGAGCCACGACACGACCATCAGCACCAGGGTCCGCCACACCGAGGCACGCGCCTCGCTGTCCTCGAGCAGCCGGGACCAGTTCTCGCCCCCGTTGAGCGCCGGTGTGCCCAGACCGTCCCAAGCGGTGAAGCTCAGGTAGATCACGAGCAGCATGGGCAACACGGCGAACAGGGCGAAGAATCCGAACGCCGGCACGGCATACCAGGCCGAAGGCCGCTGGGACGACATCAGCGCGCGGCCACCGCGTCGACGAACTGCTGCGGCGAGACCTTGCCCAGGAAGAACTCCTGGAGCTGGGTCAGCATGAACGTGGCGTCATCGGCGGGCAGGTCCTGGTCCCAGGACAGCTGGAAGTTCTTCGAGTCCAGCACCAGCTCGTAGATGAACGACGCGTACTCCGGGTTCGGCGACTTCTTCAGCTTCTCCTCGGCGCCCACAACCGGCGGGACGTCACCGGCCTCGATCAGCGCCTCGACGTAGGAGTCCTTGTGCAGCTCGGTGGTGACGAACTTCTTCGCCGCGTCCAGGCTCTTCGAGTCCTGGGTCGCCGAGTAGAAGTTGCTCACGTTGCCGACGAGGTTGCCCGCGTCGCCCTTGCCGCCGGGGATCGACGGGAACGCCACCCAGCCCAGGTCGCCGTTCTTCACGAAGTCCGGGCTCTGGTCGAGCTGGTTGGTGTACTCCCACGAACCCATGAGGTGCATGGCGGCCTTGCCCTGCGCCAGGATGGTCGACGCGCCACCGGCGTCGTAGCCGACGGAGGCGAAGTTGCTGCCGAACGCGCCCCGGTCGATGAGGTCCTTGAGCTTGGTCATGGACTCGACCACGGCCGGGTCCTTCCAGCCCGCGGGGCCGGCGTCCCGGATGTTCTTGAACACCTCGGGGCCGGCGACGCGGTCGAGCACGTACTCGGCCCACATCAGCTCGGTCCACGCCTGCGTGCCGGCGAGGGCGATCGGGGTGATGCCCTTGGCCTTGAAGGTGTCGACGGCCGCGAGCAGCTCGTCCCACGTGGTCGGCGGCTGCGCGCCCGCCTCGCTGAAGACCTTCTTGTTGAAGAACAGCAGCACGGGCTGCATGCCGCGCATCGGCACGCCGTAGTACTTGTCGCCGAGCTTCGCGCCGTTGAGCACGCTCGGGATGAACGCGTCCTTGGCGGCCTTGTTGTCGTTCAGCACCTGGGTGAGGTCGGCCACCTTGCCGGCGTCGACGTACTCCTTGAGGTTGCCACCGCCCCAGTTGAAGAACAGGTCGGGGGCCTGCGGGGAGCCGATGGCCACCCGGAGCCGCTGCTTGTACGGGTCGTTGCCGAACGTCTCCAGCGAGGCGTTGCCGCCACCCGCCTTGAACGAGTCGATCGACTTGTTCTCGATCTTGTTGAGCACCGGGTCTTCCAGTGCCCAGATCTTCAGTGCGCCGGCGTTGGTCTCGCCCGGACCGGACGTGCCACACGCGGACACCACTGCTGTCACGGCGACTAGCCCCATCGCGATGAGGGGACGCACCCATGAACGGCGGGACATGCGACCGCCACCCTTCTGCCACGCTGCGGATTTGTTCGTGGCATCGAAACATTTCGAAACATCCACGACTTGCGCAGACCTTAGGCCCGTGTCCAACCGGTGTCAAGCGTCACCATTCGGCGTGTCCGAGTGATGTTTTCCCACGTCAGGAGGTCACTCTTGTGTTTCGATCGAGTTTCGATACTATCGGCCCATGCGTCGAGCCACGTTGGCCACGATTGCTGCAGCAGCGGGGGTGTCTCTCCCGACGGTGTCCAAAGTCCTCAACGGGAAGGACGACGTCGGCGCAGAGACCCGGGCCCGCGTGCGGCAGCTCCTGGCCGAGTATGACTACGTGCCGGTCGGGTCCCGCAGGGCCTCCGGTCACCTGCTGGTGGACCTCGTGTTCACCGCCCTGGACAGCCCCTGGGCGGTGGAGATCATCCGTGGCGTCGTCGACACCGGGCTGCACGTCGTGGTGTCGTCCACCGACAAACCCCGTCAGCACACGTCGTGGGCGGCGTCGCTGGTCGAGGCCAGGCGCGCGGGCGCGCTCCTGGTCACCTCCCAGCTGACCGCCGCCGACCGCCGCGTGCTGGCCAACTCCCGCATCCCCGTCGTGGTCATCGACCCGGTCGACCTGCCGCAGCCGAACGTGCCCAGCGTCGGCGCGACGAACTGGGCCGGCGGCCTGGCGGCCACCGAGCACCTCCTGCGCCTCGGTCACCGCCGGGTCGGCGTCATCGGCGGACCGGCCGGGATGCTGTGCAGCCGCGCGCGGGTCGACGGCTACCGCGCCGCGCTGGACCGCGCGGGCATCGCGTTCAACCCCGAGCTGGTCAAGCACGGGGACTTCAAGCACGAGGGCGGGTTCCGCCGCGCGGCCGAGCTGCTGGCGCTGCCGGACCGGCCGACGGCGATCTTCGCCGGCAACGACGAGCAGGCTTTAGGCGTGATCGAGGCGGCCCGCGTCGTCGGGCTGTCCGTGCCGCACGACCTGAGCGTGGTCGGCTTCGACGACCTGCCGGTCGCGGTGTGGTCCTCGCCCGCCCTCACCACCGTGCGCCAGCCGCTCACCGAGATGGGCCGCCACGCGGGCCGCATGCTCGCCGACCTGATCGCGGGTCGCCCCGTGGAGACCGAACGGGTGGAACTGGCCACCGAACTCGTCGTCCGATCGTCAACGAAGGAGCCGCCGTGCTGAACCCCTGGGCCGATCCCGGAAGGCCGACCGGTGAGCGGGTCGCCGCCCTGCTGGCCGAGCTGACCCTGGAGGAGAAGCTGGCCCAGCTGGTGGGCGTGTGGGTGGGTATCTCCGAGGGTGAGGAGGTCGCCCCCGCGCAGCACGAGTTCGCCGAGCCGCTGCCGCCGTGGGACGAGCTGACCAAGCCCGGCCTCGGCCAGCTGACCCGCGTGTTCGGCACCGGGCCGGTCGAGCCGCTGGTCGGCGCGAAGGTGCTGGCCGAGACGCAGCGCAAGCTGGTCGCGAACACCCGGTTCGGCATCCCGGCCATGGCGCACGAGGAGTGCCTGGCCGGCTTCACCGCGTGGCAGGCGACCGTGTTCCCCATCCCGCTCGCGTGGGGCGCCTCGTTCGACCCGGTGACGGTCGAGCGGATGGCACGCGAGGTGGGTCTCGTGATGCGCGACGTCGGCGTCCACCAGGGGTTGGCGCCGGTGCTGGACGTGTCGCGCGACCCGCGGTGGGGACGCACCGAGGAGACCATCGGCGAGGATCCGTACCTCGTGGGTCTCCTCGGTGCCGCCTACACCAAGGGCCTGGAGTCCAGCGGGATCGTGGCCACGCTCAAGCACTTCGCGGGCTACTCGGCCTCGCGCGGCGGGCGCAACCACGCGCCGGTGCACATGGGGCCGCGCGAGTTCGCCGACGTGGTGCTGCCGCCGTTCGAGATGGCCTTGCGCCTGGGCGGCGCGCGCTCGGTGATGAACTCCTACGCCGAGGTCGACGGCGTGCCGGCGGGCTCGGACCCGACCCTGTTCACCGACCTGCTGCGGGACAAGTGGGGCTTCACCGGTGTGGTGGTCGCCGACTACTTCGCGGTGTCGTTCCTGGAGACCGCGCACGGCGTCGCGGGCTCGCCCGGTGAGGCCGCCGCGCTGGCGCTGGCCGCCGGCATCGACGTCGAGCTGCCCAGCGTGCGCTGCTACGGCGAGCCGCTGGCCGAGCTGGTGCGGTCCGGCCAGGTCGACGAGGCGCTGGTGGACCGCGCGGTCGTCCGCGTGCTGACCCAGAAGTGCGAGCTCGGCCTGCTGGACGAGGGCTGGCAGCCGGACTCGCCCGCGGTGCTGCGCGGCGAGCCGGTCGACCTCGACCCGCCCGCGCTGCGCGACCTGGCCCGCACGATGGCCGAGCGCTCCGTGGTGCTGCTGGACAACGCCGACGGCCTGCTGCCGCTGGCGGACACCGGCAAGGTCGCCGTGGTCGGCCCGTGCGCGGACGACCTGCTGGCGCTGATGGGCTGCTACGCGTTCCCCAACCACGTGGGCGTGCAGCACCCGGACGTGCCGCTCGGCGTCGACATGGACACGATGGTCCAGGCGGTGCTGAAGGAGTTCCCGAACTCCGAGGTCTCCACCGCCAAGGGCTGCGAGGTCGACGGCGCCGACCGGTCGGGCATCGACGACGCCGTCTCGGTGGCGCGCGAGGCCGACGTGGTGCTGGCCGTGCTCGGCGACCGGGCCGGGCTGTTCGGCCGCGGCACGTCCGGCGAGGGCTGCGACGCCGAGGACCTGAACCTGCCCGGCGTGCAGGGCGAGCTGCTGGAGCGGCTGCTGGCGCTGGACGTGCCGGTCGTGCTCGTGCTGCTGACCGGCCGCCCGTACGCGCTGGGCCGCTACCTCGAGCCCGCCGCGGGCGCCGACGGGCGGCCCGCCGCGATCGTCCAGGCGTTCTTCCCCGGCGAGGAGGGCGCGGGCGCGGTCGCCGGCGTGCTCAGCGGGCGCGTCAACCCGTCCGGCAAGCTGCCCGTGCAGGTGCCGCGCGGCTCCGGCGCCCAGCCGACCACCTACCTGCACCCGCCGCTCGGCGGTCCGGGCGGGGTCAGCTCGGTCGACCCGTCGCCCGCCTACCCGTTCGGGCACGGCCTGTCGTACACGGCGTTCGAGCTGTCCGACTTCGCCGGTGGCGCGGAGCTCCCGGCCGACGGCGAGGTCGAGGTGTCGTGCCTGGTGCGCAACACCGGCGACCGGGCCGGCGCCGAGGTCGTCCAGCTCTACCTGCACGACCCGGTGGCCAGCGTGACCCGTCCGGTGCGCCAGCTCGTCGGCTTCGCCCGGGTCGAGTTGCAGGCGGGCGAGGCCACCGAGGTGACGTTCCGCGTGCATGCCGACCGCACCTCGTTCACCGGCCGCGACGGCAAGCGGGTCGTGGAGACCGGCGAGGTCGTGCTGCAGGTCGGCACGTCGAGCGAGGACATCCGCTGGGAGCACTCGGTGCCGGTCACCGGTGAGCCGCGCGTGGTCGGGCACGACCGCGTGCTGGTGACGCCGGTCACCACCACGTCACGATGAGGTGACCATGAGGCTGGTGCCCTTGCCGTCGCCGTCGGCGCTCCTCGTGCCGCCGGCGCCGGCGACGGCGACACCGGACGGCCCGACGAGGGTCGACGGGTACGTCGTCGACCGACCGGGACCGGGACGCTTCCCGTTGACGTCCCGGGGCAAGGCCGCCGCCCTGGTGGTCAGCGACGCCGACCACCCCGGCGTCGTGCGGGTCGTCGGCGACCTGCGCGACGACGTCGAGCGCGTCACCGGCGTGCGGCCGGAGATCACCTCGGCGCCGCGCGGCGACGTGGTGATCGTCGGCACGGTCGGCCGGAGCCCGTTGATCGACGACCTGGTGGCGCGCGGCAAGCTCGACGTGTCGGCGATCGAGGGCCGGTGGGAGACCTCGCTCCAGCAGGTCGTGCACCACCCGGCGCCGGGCGTGCGGCGCGCGTTCGTCATCGCGGGCAGCGACCAGCGCGGCACGATCTTCGGCGCGTACGACGTCTCGCGCGAGATCGGCGTGTCACCTTGGCACTGGTGGGCCGACGTCCCCCCGGCCCACCGCGCCGAGTTGCACGTGCTGCCGGGCAGGCACGGCCAGGGCACGCCCGCGGTGAAGTACCGCGGGTTCTTCATCAACGACGAGAACCCGGCGCTGGGCCGGTGGGCGCCGGAGCACTTCGGCGCCGGTCGCGCGCCGGGCTTCCCGGCCGGCTTCAACCACCACTTCTACGCCAAGGTCTTCGAGACGGTGTTGCGGCTCAAGGCCAACTACCTGTGGCCCGCGGTGTGGGGCCGGGCGTTCGCCGAGGACGACCCGCTCAACCACGCGACCGCCAAGGCGTACGGCGTCGTCATGGGCACCTCGCACGAGGCGCCCATGATGCGCGGCATCGAGGAGTGGAACCGGCACGCGAAGGCGGGCGAGAGCGACCCGTACGGCGGCAACGGCGAGTGGAGCTTCCGCCGCAACCGCGACGCCGTCGTGCGGTACTGGACCGACGGCGTGCGGCGCATGAAGGACGAGGGCTTCGAGGGCGTGGTCACCCTCGGCATGCGCGGCAACGGCGACGCGAGCCTGTCCGACGGCGACGGCATCGAGCTGATGCGGGAGATCCTGGCCGCGCAGCGGGAGATCCTGGCCCGCGAGGGCATGGCCGACGTCCCGCAGGTGCAGACCCTCTACAAAGAGGTCCAGCGCTACTGGGAGAAAGGGCTGCGCCCGCCGGACGACGTGACGGTCGTGTTCGCGGACGACAACTGGGGCAACATGCGCAAGCTGCCCGACCCGTCGTCGCCCCCGCGCGCCGGCGGGTACGGGCTCTACTACCACTTCGACTACGTCGGCGGCGGGCGCAACTACAAGTGGGTCGACACCACCTCGCTGCCGAACGTGTGGGACCAGCTGCACCAGTCCTACGAGTACGGCGTCGACCGGCTGTGGGTCGTCAACGCGGGCGACGTGAAGGGCAACGAGCTGCCGCTGCAGTTCTTCCTGGACTACGCCTGGGACCCGGGGCGCTGGCCGGTGGAGAGGCTGGGGGAGTGGGAGCGGCGTTACGCGGCGCAGAACTTCGGCCCGCGGCAGGCCGGTGAGATCGCGTCGGTCCTGCGCGAGTACGCCAAGCTCCAGTCCGCCCGCAAGCCGGAACTGCTCAACCGCAAGGCCACCGCCGTCGGCGCCACGATCACCTACGACGACCAGGCCTCGCCGTTCAGCCTGACCGACTACCGCGAGGGCGAACGCGTCACCGAGCGGTGGCGGCGGTTGGCGGACCGGGCCGAGCGGGTCCGCGGCGCGCTGCCGCCGTCGTCGCGGGACGCCTACCACCAGCTGGTGCACTACCAGGTGAAGGCGACGGCGAACCTGTACGCGTTGCGGCTGGCCGAGTTCACCAACCTGCTCCACGCGGCGCAGGGCCGTGCGTCGGCGAACGCGTTGGCGGACGCCACCGACGCGCGGTTCGCCGAGGACCAGGCGATGTCGGACCACTACGGCACCGTGCTCGCGGGCGGGAAGTGGCGCGGCTTCCAGACCCAGCCGAAGATCGGCTACGGCGACGTCGCGCGGTACGGGCCGAGCGCGTCGTGGCAGCAGCCGGAACGCGACGGCGACGTGCTGCCGGACGAGGTGTTCCCCGCCGTCAAGCGCCTCGACCTGCCGCGGGTGGCGGAGATGGGCGTGGCGGTCGACGGCTCGGACCAGTGGTGGCCCGCCGCGCCGGGGCCCGCGACGCTGCCCGCGTTCAGCCCGCACCAGTCCCAGCCGGGGCAGTACGTGGAGGTGTTCAACCGGGGCGCGATCCCGTTCGACTACTGGGCGACGCCGGGCGCGGCGTGGCTGGAGGTCGACCGGCCGCACGGCACGGTGCGCGACCAGGTCCGGCTGGACGTGCGCGTGGACTGGTCGCGCGCGCCGAAGGGGCGCGTCGAGGTGCCGATCACGATCACCGGCGCGGGCGCGCTGGTGACCGTGCGGGCGGTCGTCGAGAACGACCTGGTGGAGCCACGGGGTTTCGTGGAGGCCAACGGCTACGTCTCGATCGAGGCCGCCCACGCGACCCGGGTCGTGGACGGCGACGGCGTGCGGTGGCGGCGGATCCCCGACATCGGCCGCACGGGCGACGGCGTGGAGCCGTTCCCGGTGACCGCGCCGAGCCGTGAGCCGGGGTCGCCGACCGGGCCGCGGCTGGAGTACGAGCTGACCGTGCGGGCCGACGGGCCGGTGACCGTGTGGGCGTACCTGTCGCCGCGCAACCCGGTGCTGCCCGGGCCGGGCCTGCGCTACGCGGTGTCGTTCGACGACCAGCCGCCGCAGGTCGTCGACATCACCGCGGCCACCGGCGCGGACGACACCACCATGAACCGCCAGTGGGAGCACAACACGTCGGACAACGTCAACCGAACCGCCACCGGGCACCGGCTGGACGCGGGCGCGCACACGCTCAAGTTCTGGATGGTCGACCCCACCGTGGTGGTGCAGAAGCTGGTCGTGGACACGGGAGGCCTCAGGTGGAGCTACCTGGGGCCCCCGGAGAGCCGCCGAGTCCACTGACCGGGCTGGGGCGTGAGGGGGACTATGGCGGTGGTCCCCCTCACGTCCCGCCAACCCGCTACCTCATGGCGAGCGTGATGGCCGTGCGTCGCGCCGGGGCTAGAGGTGCGCGCGCAGGTGGCGGAGCTTGCGCTCGTCGTGCACCCGCGGCGTGGTGTGCCCGCTGAACGGGAACACCGCCATCTCCTTCGGCGCGGTGATCTCGTTGTAGGCCGCGTACACCGTGGACGGTGGGCACACCTCGTCCATCAGGCCGACGCTCAGCAGCGACGTCGCGGTGATCCGCTTGGCCAGCAACGCGCCGTCCACGTACCGCAGCGTGTCGCGGGCGGCGGGGATCAGGTCGACGTGCTGCGCCAGGAACTTGGCGATCTCCGCGTACGGCTCGGCGTCGGTCAGGGTGATGGCCCGCTGGAAGTCGCACAGGAACGGCACGTCCGCGTGGCAGACCTTCACCGCCTCGCCGTTGAGCGCGGCGGCGGCCAGCGCCAGCCCGCCGCCCTGGCTGCCGCCGGACACCGCGATCCGCGTCTCGTCCACCCCGTCCAGCGAGGCGGCCACCTCGACGGCACGGGCGGCGTCCACCATCAGGCGCGTGACGTAGTAGGTCTCGGGGGCGGCGATGCCGCGCGTCATCACGCCGGGGTGCTCGGGGCCCGCGAAGCCGGTGTCGGGGGTGGCGCCGAGCGTCCACCGACCGCCCTGGCCGCGGGTGTCCATCACGAACACCCCGTAGCCGACGGACGGCAGCAGCGCGTGCTCCGACGGCAGGCCGCGCCCGCCGCCGTAACCGATGTAGCAGACGACGGTCGGCAGCGCCTCGACGCCGGCGCCGGCGGGGCGGAGGTACCAGCCGCGCACCCGGTCGCCGCCGTGGCCGGAGAACTCGACGTCCCAGACCGAGAGCGGTCCGTAGGCGTCGGCCGCGTACGGGGTGAGGACCGGTGGCAGCGCGGCGGCGTGCGCCTCGTCCAGCCGTGCCTTCCACCACAGGTCGAGGTTGTCCGGCTCGGCGGTGTCGGTCCGGTACAGCGCGAGCTCCCGCTCGGAGAGGTCGAACCAGGGCACGGCGGTCCCCTTTCCATAATCCGTTAAGCGCTTAATTACCCTACCGGGCTGAGCCGCGGGTACCGCCGCTAGACTTGATGATCACCGACCGAGGAGGCGCGGGTGGTAGGTGGTAAGCGTCCGACCATCTCGGACATCGCCAAGGCCGCGGGCGTGTCCACCGGCGCGGTCTCCTACGCGCTCAACAACCGGCCGGGCGTCTCGGAGCCGACGCGTCGTCGGATCATGGACATCGCCGACCGCCTCGGGTGGGTGCCCAGCAGCGCGGCGCGGTCGTTGAGCGACGGTCGGGCGAACGCGATCGGGCTGGTGGTCGACCGGCCCGCGCGGGTGATCGGCGTCGAGCCGTACTTCATGCAGCTGATCTCCGGGATCCAGGGCGCGCTCGCGGGCGGGCCGACGTCGTTGCTGCTCCAGGTGACGGACAACTCGGCGGCCGAGCTGGCGGCGTACCGGCGGTGGTGGGGCGAGCGGCGGGTGGACGGCGTGCTGCTGGTCGACCTGGTCCAGAACGACCCGCGGGTGGAGCTGGTGCGTGAGCTGCGGCTGCCCGCGGTCGTGCTCGGCGAGCCGGTCGTGCCGGACCTGCCGTGCGTGTGGACGGACGACGAGCTGGCCGTGGCGGAGGTGCTGGAGTACCTGGTCGCGCTGGGGCACCGCCGCATCGTCCGGGTCGCGGGGCCGACGAAGTTCGTGCACACCCAGACCCGGTCCCGCGCGTTCACCACGGCCGCCGCGCGCCTCGGCCTGCCCGACGCCCGCGTGGTGCACGCCGACTACTCCGACGAGGCCGCCGCCCGCGTGACCCGGCGGGTCCTGACGAGCGGCATCGCGCCCACCGCCCTGGTGTTCGACAACGACGTGATGGCCGTGTCCGCCCTCGGCGTGGCCCACGAGCTGGGCCTGACCGTGCCCGACCAGCTCTCCCTCGTGGCGTGGGACGACTCGGCCCTGTGCCGCCTGGTGCGCCCGGCGCTGTCGGCGGTCCGCCGCCCGATCGCCGAACGCGGCGCCGCCGCCGTGCGGCTGCTCCTCGACGTGATCAACGGCGCCCCGGCCGAACAGGTGAAGACCTCGGACCCCGAACTGGTCCCCCGCTCCAGCACCTCCCACCCCCCGACCCCTTGACCCACGCCCCTCGCGAGTCGAACCGCCAGCGCCGGCGCGGGACACGCGAAGGGTGGGGGTGGTGTGCCGGCGCGGGGTGTAGGAGACTTGCGCAAGGCGGTCTGGGAGCGGTCCCAGACGGTCTCTTCGCGGTGCGGTCGAAGCTGTGGGCAGTGGGGTGGGGGAGCGGGTGCGGGCCGGGGTTGAGAGGCGAACCGGGCGTTGACACTTAAGCGGTTAATTGCTTTGGTGTTGAGGCCTGCCGCAGGCAGGCGCGCTGCCCTGCGCTCGCTACGTCAACGTCGACAACTACGCGAGGTACATCCATGCGCAAGCGATTCGCCTTGGTGGGCGCCGCCGTCGCCGCCTTGGTCCTGTCACTGCTGACGGTGACGCCGGCACACGCCGCGGCCGGGTTCACCGTCAGCAACGGGCGTCTGCTCGACGCCAACGGCAACGACTTCGTGATGCGTGGCGTGAACCACGCGCACACCTGGTACGCCGACCGCACCACCCAGGCGCTCAAGGACATCAAGGCCACGGGCGCCAACACGGTCCGCGTCGTCCTCAGCTCCGGCGACCGGTGGACGCTGAACAACGCCGCCGACGTCGCGGGCGTCATCAGCCAGTGCAAGGCCAACAAGCTCATCTGCGTGATGGAGGTGCACGACACCACCGGCTACCAGGAGCAGAGCGGCGCCGTCAGCCTGGCCCGCGCCGTGGAGTACTGGAAGAGCATCCAGAGCGCCATGGCCGGCCAGGAGAAGTACGTCATCCTCAACATCGGCAACGAGCCGTGGGGCAACACCGGCTACACCGGCTGGACCCAGGCGACCAAGGACGCCATCACCTCGCTGCGCTCGGCGGGCTTCGAGCACACGATCATGGTGGACGCGCCGAACTGGGGCCAGGACTGGGCCTTCACCATGCGCGACAACGCCGCGTCGGTGTTCGCCGCCGACCCCCAGAAGAACACCGTGTTCTCCATCCACATGTACGGCGTGTTCGACACGGCCGCCGAGATCAACGACTACCTGAACCGGTTCGTCACGGCGAAGCTGCCGATCGTGGTGGGCGAGTTCGGCCACGACCACTCCGACGGCAACCCGGACGAGGACACGATCTTCGCCACCACCCAGTCGCTCAAGCTGGGCTACCTGGCGTGGTCCTGGTCGGGCAACGGCGGCGGCGTCGAGTACCTCGACATGGTCACCGGCTTCAACGCCGCCCAGCTCACGAGCTGGGGCCAGCGCGCGGTCAACGGCGCGAACGGCATCAAGGCCACCTCCCGCCAGGCCACCGTCTACGACAGCGGCACCGGCCCGGACACCACCGCGCCGTCCACGCCCGGCACCCCGACCGCGTCCGGCGTCACCTCCACCGGCGCCACGCTGTCCTGGACCGCGTCCACCGACAACGTCGGCGTCACCGGCTACGACGTGGTCCGCGTGAACGGCACCACCGAGACCGCCGCCGCGAGCACCGCCACGACGACGGCCACCGTCACCGGCCTGTCGGCGAGCACCACCTACACGTTCGCCGTGTACGCGCGGGACGCGGCGGGCAACCGCTCCACCCGTTCCGGCACGGTCAACGTCACCACCCAGCCCGGTGGCGGCGGCCCCGCGTCCTGCGCGGTCACCTACAAGATCGCGGGCCAGTGGCAGGGCGGCTTCCAGGGCGACGTGAAGATCGCCAACACCGGCACGGCCGCGGTGAACGGCTGGACGCTGCGCTGGACCTGGGCCAACGGCCAGACGGTCAGCCAGTCCTGGGGCGCCACCACGACCCAGTCCGGCTCCACGCTGAGCGCGACCAACGTGTCCTACACCGGCACCATCCCGGCGAACGGCTCGGTCAGCTTCGGCTTCATCGGGTCGTGGAACGGCACCAACTCGGCGCCCACCGCGTTCACGCTCAACGGCGCCACCTGCACGACGGCCTAGAGGAGCACGCGATGTCGAGAAAAGCCGCGGTCGCGGCACTGTTAGCGGCGTTGGCCACGTTCGTCGGCCTCTTGGTGGCCGCACCCGGCCAGGCGGTCGAGGCCGCCGCGCCGACGCGGATCATGGCACTGGGCGACTCGATCACGGGCTCGCCGGGCTGCTGGCGCGCCCTGCTGGACCGCGACCTGCGCGCGGCCGGGCACACGAACATCGACTTCGTGGGCACCCGCGCCGGTGACGGCTGCGGGTTCGCCTACGACGGCGAGAACGAGGGCCACGGCGGCGCGCTGGTCACCGCGGTGGCCGACCAGAACCAGCTCGTCGGGTGGCTGGCCGCCACCAACCCGAACGTGGTGCTCATGCACTTCGGGACCAACGACGTCTGGAGCAACCGGTCGACCGCGACCATCCTGGCCGCCTACGGCAAGCTGGTCGACCAGATGCGCGCCAACAACGCGAGCATGAAGGTGATCGTCGCCAAGATCATCCCGATGGCGGCGAGCGCCTGCGCGGAGTGCCCCCAGCGGGTGGTCGACCTGAACGCGGCGATCACGGGCTGGGCGGCGGGCAAGTCCACCGCGCAGTCGCCGGTCACCGTGGTGGACCAGTGGGCCGGGTTCAACACCGCCAGTGACACCTACGACGGCGTTCACCCGAACGCGTCCGGTGATCGCAAGATCGCGGACAAGTGGATCCCGGCCGTGGTGTCCGCGCTCAACGGCACCACGCCCACGTCCACGACCACTACGACCACTACTACTACGACGACCACCACGACCACCACGACTTCCGCCCCCGGCGGGTCGTGCGACGTCGAGATCAAGGTCGTCAACCAGTGGCCGGGCGGGTTCACGGTGGAGATCACCATCCGCAACGGCGGCGCCTCGCCGACCCGCGGGTGGCGCATCGGGTTCACGTTCAACGCCGGCATGTCCCTCAGCCAGGGCTGGAACGGCTCCTTCACCCAGAGCGGCACGGCGGTGACGGTGTCCAACACGTCCTGGAACGGCGGCATCCCGCCGGCGGGCTCGACCAAGGTCGGGTTCAACGGCACCGGTGACGCCACCGGCTGGGTGCCCGTGCCGATCTGCACGCTGTCCTGACCGGACCTCGCGGGTGCGCCCGGCACCGGGCGCACCCGCGAGCCGTCAGCCGGCGACGTGACGGCTCGGCGGGCGCCCGGCCGGCGTCCCCGAGCAGCGGCGACCGGCGGACCCGACCGCCGGTACCCTCGGCAGGGGGTGGTGCGTCGTGACCGAGCGCAAACCGGCCGGTGTCGGCTTCGAGACCTGGATCGAGCGGCAGATCCGCGAGGCGCAGGACCGCGGTGACTTCGAGGACCTGCCCGGTGCGGGCCGGCCGTTGAAAGGGCTGCACGAGCCGCACGACGAGCTGTGGTGGGTGAAGGAGAAGCTGCGCCGCGAGGAGGGCACCGCGCTCCCCCCGACGCTGCTGCTGCGCAAGGAGGCCGCCGCCGCGCGCGAGGCCGCCGGTCGGGCGCGCACCGAGGCCGAGGTGCGCTCGATCCTGGCCGACATCAACGCCAGGATCGTCGAGGCGATCCGCAAGCCGATGTCGGGACCGCCGCTGAACCTGATGCCTTACGACGTCGAGCACGTGGTCGAGCAGTGGCGGGCCGACCAGGCCGCCCGGGGCTGACCGGGCCGCTCGGCGACGTCCGACTCCGCCGGCGACGCGGACCCGGCCACCGGGCCGGATCACGCCTTGGAACAGCCGGCGCGAGATGGTCGCCCGCCGGCCCTGCGCAGCGACGACCACGGCTCCGGGGCCGCCGGCGACGCGTGCCCCGGTCGGATCACGGCGCGCGTCAGCCGACCCCGGCCGCGTCGAGCAGCGCCGTCGCGGTGGTGACGCCGAGGCCGGCCAGCGGTTCGGCCCGCACCACGGCGCGGGCGCCCGAGCCGTCGAACACGATCGTCAGCTGCGCGGCCAGCGTGTCCGGGTCCGCCACGCCCGCCGCGCGCGCCTCGGCGGCGAAGAAGTCGGTCAGGGCCTGCTTGTGCCGGCGGGCCACCGCGTTGGCCGGGTGGCCGGCGTCCTTGAGCTCGGTCGCCGTGGCGACCAGGGGGCAGCCGCGGTAGCCCGGTTGCCCGGTCAGCCCGTCCTGCGCGCGGAACACGTGCAGGATCCGCTCGCGCGGCGTGCCGCCGTCCGGGGGCAGCAGCGCGGCGTCGTAGCCCGGCGCCCGCCGGTCGAGGCTGGCCGCGATCAGCTCGTCCTTGCTGTCGAACAGCACGTACATCGACCGCTTGGAGACGCCGGCCGCCTTGCACAGCGCGTCCACGCCGACGCCGACGCCTTCCCGGTAGAACAGCTCGCCCGCCGCGTCCAGCAGGCGGTCCCGTGGGGTGGTGGTCACCCCCGCAGGTTACCGCCGGAGTTGCGGTGGGGAAACCGATCGGTTTACAGTCGGCCGAGGAAACCGATCGGTTTCCACCTTGGGAAGGATTGGCATGACCACCATCAACGGGGCGACCGCCCTGGTCACCGGCGGCAACCGGGGCATCGGCAAGGCCCTGGTCGAGGCCCTGTACGCGAGAGGCGCGCGGAAGGTCTACGCGACCGCCCGCGACCCGCGCACCGTCACGCACCCGGACGCCGTCCCGGTCGAGCTGGAGGTCACCGACCCCGCCTCGGTCGCCGCCGCCGCGGCCCGGGCGGACGACGTGACGATCGTGATCAACAACGCGGGCGGGCTGGTGAAGGCGTCCTTCCTGGACTCGCCGCTGGACGACGTCCGCCGCGAGTTCGAGACCAACTTCTACGGCCCGCTGCACGTGGCCCGCGCGTTCGTGCCGATCATCGAGCGCAACGGCGGCGGGCACCTGCTCAACGTCGCCTCGGTCCTGTCCTGGGTGGCGATCAGCGGCTCCTACAGCGCCTCGAAGGCCGCCCTGTGGTCGCAGACCAACTCCCTGCGCCTCGACCTGCGCCCGCGCGGCATCCAGGTCACCGGGCTGCACGTCGGCTACGTGGACACCGACATGACCGCCGGCGTCGACGCGCCCAAGAGCGATCCGCGCGACGTCGCGGAGCTCGCGGTGGACGGCATCGAGGCCGACGCCTTCGAGGTGCTGGCCGACGAGCTGACGCGACAGGTGAAAGCCGCGCTGGCGCAGGACGTCGCCGTGCAGTACCCGGCCCTGGTCGGCGCGGGCCGGTAGTCCGTCACCCGCCGCGGCGGCTGCGCCGGGCGATGCTGACGTTCCCGGACGCCGCGTGCAGTCGTCGAGCCGGGTCGTGCTGCGTCAAGCCGCGCCGGCGCCGCAGTTCGGGGAGGACGGCGCTGATCGGTCGCGGTCGGCGTTCCTCGTCGTCACGTGCGGGTCGGCGCACGGCGGACGAGTGGTCCAGTCCGGTTGACTGTGGTGGCAACGGCACCGACCAGTCCACAGTGGACCCGCCGCTCGCCCGGACGCCGCCTGCCGAGCGCGGCATCCGGGCGACGGCGCGGTGGCCAGGCCCACGCGCCGCCACGGCGGGGCGACCACCACCGCGACCTCGGCGGCGCCCGGTTCGCCGGTCGCCTCGTACCGCGCGATCGCAAGGCCCCGGCCGGTGGTGTCACGGGCGGCGCGTCACGGGCGTGAACCGCACGTGCCGCCCGTCGGCCAGTTGCCGGGCTCGCGCGTTGAAGGATCCCGTTGGCATGGAATGTCTCTCCTGTCGACGACGAGTGCGGGCAGCCACGCCGTCGGAGCCGCTGGTAGGGGAGGGGCGCCGTGATCGGGGCCGGCCACGGGCGCGTCCGCCGGCCGTGCGGAACCCGACCACCCCCCGATTCCGGCCCCCTCGCGGGCGTCGGCGCAGGGGGCCGATGCGCGCCCCTGACGGCGGCTCCCGTCAGGGTGGTGGCGCTGTCACCCTGGGTACCCCGCAGCCACATGCCAGTTGGATCCCCTCCACCGCTCTAGTGGAATTGCGAGGTGCGGCGATGGCAGAACCTCAGCGCGTCCCGGCACACATCGGGGTCGAGGACGTGGAGCGCTTGGCGGCCGAGACCGAACGCCTGCGCGACGTGGACTACCGGCGGGGCGGCGGCGCGTGCCGCGACTCGGCGGTCGAGTGCGCGACGCGGCACGACCGGCTGCTCGACGTCGCCGCCTCGGGCGCGGTGCGCGAGCGGCTGCTGGTGGCGTTGGCCGACCTGCACAACCTGGCCGCGTGGACGTGCTTCGACACCGGTTTCGAGCCGGCGGCCTCGCGGCACTGGGACCGGGCGCTGGACTTGGCGGTGGAGGCGGGCCGGCACGACCTGGCGGCCAACGTGCACTACCGCGTCGGCCGGATGCGGCTGCACGGCGGCCGGCGGCGCGAGGCGCTGGAGGCGTTCGCGTCCGGGTTGGTCGCGGCCCGGCGGGCGGGTTCACGGCGCGCCGTCGCGATGCTGCTCGCGAACCAGGCGTGGGCGCGCGCGGGGTTGGGCGACAAGGACGAGGCGGTGCGGCTGCTGAACCTGGCGCAGGACGAGTTCGCCCGCGCGTCCGGCCCGGCGCCGGGATGGGCGCGCTTCTTCGACGAGACGGACCTGTGCGGGTTGACCGGCGTGGTGCTGACCGACCTGGCCCGAACGGTCGACCCGTCGCGCACCGCGCCCGCGATCGACTCGCTCACCGCCGCCGTGGCCGGCTATCCGGAGGCCATGACGCGCAGCCGCGCGTTCAGCCTGATGGCGTTGGCCGCCAACCACTTGGTGGACGGGGACTTCGACCACGCGGCCGACGTGGGCGGGCGGGCACTGGCGCTGGCGGGCACGATCCGCTCGACCCGCGTCGCCGACCGGCTGCGACCGCTGCGCCACCTGGCCGACCGCCACCCGGCCAACCCGCACGCCCGAGCCCTGTCCGCCCGGATCGGCGCCTTCACCCCGCCGGTCTGACGGCCCACCGCCACCGCCCTCGGACGCCGCCGCGTTCGAGGGCGGTCCGATGTCCCGCCTGGCACCGCTTCCGCCTGCAAGCCGCCGGGTCGGGTGTCGGTCTGACGCCCCACCGGGACCGCTTCCCGCCGCGCCGCCGTCGTCGGTTATCGGTCCGACGCTTCATCAGTACTGCGTCCCACATCCGCCCGCGTCGCACCGGTACCGGTTCCACCATCCACACCGCTGCCGACCGGACGCGGCGGTGGGCCGGTCGCGCCATCGAATTCGACTCGAATTCGACTAGGCGTCGAATCACGTCGTCGAACAGCCATCGAACGAAGTTACGTCGTTGACGTGTGGCGGATACTTTCGCAATACTCTGTTCGCACATCTGGAACGTGTTCACATTTATGAACAAATTCGCCGGGGAAGGCCCCTCGTCATGCGGATACTCAGTACTGCGCTCGTGCTTTCCTGCGCCCTTGGCGTGATCGCGGCGGCACCCGCGCACGCAGGCCATGACCTGGGGAGACAGGTTCTCCAACCCGGTGACGGCTGGGCTTCGAGCGGTGCCGGCACGACCGGTGGGTCGGCCGCGACCACCGAGCACGTGGTGCGCACTGCGGCAGAACTGCGGGCCGCCCTGGCGTCGCCCGCCCCGCGCCTGATCAAGGTGCGCGGCGTCATCGACTTCAGGGCTGATTGCGCAACGTATGCCACGGACGGCTACACGCTCGCGGGCTATTTGGCCGCATACGACCCCGCTGTTTGGGGGCGTGACACCGAGCCGAGCGGCCCGCTGGAGGACGCCCGCGCGGCGTCCGCCCGCCGCCAGGCGGAGGCCATCGCGCTCACCGTCGGCTCGGACACCACGATCGTCGGCGACGGCAAGGGCGCGGGCATCACCGGCGCGAGCGTCCGCATCCACGGCGCGAGCAACGTGATCGTCCGCAACCTCACGTTCCGCGACACGCGCGACTGCTTCCCGCAGTGGGACCCGACCGACGGCGCCACCGGCAACTGGAACTCCGACTACGACGCCGTCTCGCTGAACCGCGCCACGAACGTCTGGGTCGACCACAACACGTTCACCGACCAGCCGTCCCCGGACAGCGCGGCGCCGACCTACTTCGGCCGCCCCTTCCAGCAGCACGACGGCTCGCTCGACATGACCAACGGCACCGACCTGGTCACCGCGTCGTACAACCTGTTCGAAGACCACGGCAAGACGATGCTCATCGGCTCGTCGAACACCTCGACCACCGACCCCGGCAAGCTGCGGATCTCGGTGCACCACAACGTGTTCCGCAACGTCGAGGAACGCCTGCCGCGCGTCCGGTTCGGCCAGGTGCACGTCTACAACAACCTGTACGAGCCCGGACCGACGTTCGTCTACGCGTGGGGCGTCGGCGTGCAGTCGAAGCTGTACGTGGAGAACAACTACGTCAAGCTGGGCAACGGCGGCGCGGTCGAGGACCTGATCTACAACTGGGGCGGCACGGCCATCACCGAGGTCGGCACGCTGGTCGACGGGCGGCCGGTGGACGTGCTCGACGCGTTCAACGCGGCCAACCCGACCGCGCAGCTCGCCGGCGACGCCGGCTGGACCCCCGAGTTCACCCGCGGCCTGGAGGCCACCTCCCGGGTGAAGAACCTCAAGGCCGGCGCGCAGCAGCGCGAGCGCTACCACGTGGCCAAGGGCACGGACTTCGACACGGTGCAGGCCGCGATCGACGCCGCGCCGCCGGGCACCACCATCACCATCGGCAAGGGCGTGTACCGCGAGGTGATCCGGGTGCCCGCGACCAAGCCCGACCTGACCCTCAAGGGCTCCACCGGCACTGCGCGCGACGTCGTGATCGACTACGACAACGCCAACGGCACCAAGAAGCCCGACGGCACGACCTACGGCACCACCGGCTCGGCCACCGCGACCATCGAGGCCGACGGCTTCACCGCGCGCGACCTCACGTTCAGCAACTCGTTCGACCGGGCCGCGCACCCCGAGATCACCGGCACCCAGGCCGTCGCGGTGAAGGCGACCGGCGACCGGCAGTACTACGACCGCGTCCGCTTCCTCGGCCACCAGGACACCCTGTACGCCGACACGCGCGCCGTGGGCACGAAGGCCCGCCAGTACTACCGGGGCGGCGAGATCGTGGGCGACGTCGACTTCATCTTCGGCCGCGCCACCGCCGTGTTCGACCAGGTCACGATCAAGGCGCTCGACCGGGGCGGCGACCCCAACGGCTACCTCACCGCCGCCAGCACGCGCCGCGACAACCCGCACGGCTTCCTGATCATGAACTCCACGATCCTGAGCGACGCGCCCGCGGGCACCTACTACCTCGGCCGGCCGTGGCACCCCGGCGGCGACCCGGACGCCATCGCCTCGGTCGTCATCCGCGACACCAAGCTGCCCGCCGCGGTGAAGACCGCGCCGTGGACCGACATGTCCGGCTTCTCCTGGCGCGACGCCCGGTTCGCCGAGTTCCGCAACTCCGGCCCCGGCGCCACCGCCGGCCCCGACCGGCCGCAGCTGACCCACGACCAGGCGGCACAGCACACCCTGCGCGCGTACCTCGGCGACTGGAACCCCGCATGAGGACTCGCACCTGGGCGCCCTACGCCCTGATCGCACCGACGCTGGTGCTGATGGCGGTCTTCCTGGTCTACCCGATCGGGAGCGTCGTCTACTACAGCCTCCAGCGGTACAACGTCACGCAGCCGTGGAAGAACGGCTTCGCGGGGCTGGACAACTTCAAGCAGATGCTGTTCGACGACCCGCTGTTCTGGCAGAGCCTGGCGTTCAGCGCCAAGTGGGTCTTCGTCGAAGTCGGCCTGCAACTGCTGCTCGGCCTCGTGCTCGCCCTGATCGTGAACGAGACGTTCATCGGCCGGGGCATGGCGCGGGCGCTGGTGTTCTCGCCGTGGGCGGTGTCCGGCGTGCTCACCACGGGCATCTGGATCCTGCTGCTCAACCCGTCGACCGGCATCTTCCAGGAGCTGTCGAACCTCGGCATCGGCTCGCCGGGCACCTCGGTGCTCGGCAACCCCGACACCGTGTTCGAGGCCCTCGTGGTGACCGAGCTGTGGCGCGGCGTGCCGTTCTTCGCGATCCTGCTGCTCGCCGACCTCCAGAGCATCCCCAAGGACCTCTACGAGGCGGCGTCCGTGGACGGCGCGAGCCGGTGGCGGCGCTTCACCAGCGTCACCCTGCCGCACCTGAAGGACGCGATCATCCTGTCGACGCTGCTGCGCGCGGTGTGGGAGTTCAACAACGTCGACCTCATCTACACCCTGACCGGCGGTGGTCCGGCCAACCAGACCACCACGCTGCCGCTGTACGTGGCCAGGCAGGCCGTCGACTCGCACAACTTCGGGTACGGCTCGGCGCTCACCGTGGCCGGGTTCCTGATCCTGTTGTTCTTCTCGATCGCCTACCTGCGGTTGTCGAAGTTCGGGAGTCGTGCATGACCGAGACGTTGACCCGACCGCCGGTGGACACCCCGCCGCCGCCCCGGCAGCCGACCAAGCGGCGTCGCCGGGCCGTGGCCGAGGAGCCGGGCAAGCCGTGGATGATCCACGTGCCGCTGGTGCTGTACCTGCTGTTCACGCTCATCCCGTTCTACTGGATGCTGGTGTTCGCGGTGCGGCCGGCCGGCTCCACGCAGCTCGTGCCGTGGCCGATCTCGTTCGAGCACTTCGACACGGTGTGGAACGACATCGGGTTCGGCATCTTCTTCTACAACAGCGTGATCATGGGCTTGGGCGTGCTCGTGTTCGTGACCATCCTGTCGGTGATGGGCGGGTACGCGCTCGCGCGGTTCCGCTTCCGCGGCCAGCGGGTGTTCCTGCTGGCCATGCTGTGCAGCCAGTTCATCCCCGGCGCGATGATGCTGATCCCGCTGTTCGTGATCTTCAAGGGGCTGGGGCTGCTCAACAGCATCACCGGCCTGGTCATCGCGGAGGTGGCGTTCCAGCTGCCGCTCTCGCTGATCCTGATGAGCGGGTTCATCCGCAACATCTCGGTGGAGCTCGAGGAAGCCGCCATGGTGGACGGTTGCTCGCGCGTGCGCGCGTTCTTCGCGGTCGTCCTGCCGCAGCTCAAGCCCGCCCTGGTGGCGGTCGGGTCGTTCGCGTTCATCGGCGCCTGGAACCAGTTCCTGTTCGCGCTGATGTTCGCCACGAAGCAGGACAAGTTCACCCTGCCGGTCGGCCTGAGCTACACGTTGGGTGAGTTCAACACCGACTTCGGGGCACTCGCCGCCGGTGGCGTGGTCGCGGCCGTGCCGGTGGTCCTGGTTTTCGCCGTCGTGCAGCGGTTCCTGGTGCAGGGGCTCAGCGCCGGGGCTGTCAAGGGATAGGGAGCATCATGAGAAAACTGCTGGTCGCCGTGGCCGCCGCCGCCTTGGCGCTGTCCGCCTGCTCGTCCGAGGGAGGTGCGGGCGCCGACGGGAACGTCACCATCACGTTCTGGGACAACAACGGCGGGCCCGCCCGCGAGCCGATCTACAAGGAGCTGATCTCGCGCTTCGAGAAGGCGAACCCGACCATCAAGGTCGAGTACGTCGGCATCCCCAGCGCGTCGGTGCAGCAGAAGTACGACACGGCCATCGCGGGCGGCGAGACGCCCGACGTCGGCGGCGTGACCACCTCGTACCTCGCGCACCTGGTCGGCCAGGAGGCGTTGGCGCCCCTCGACGACCGCATCAACAGCGGTCCGCTGAAGGACAAGCTGCTCCCGTCGCTGGTCGAGACCGTCCGCCAGACGGCGCCGGACGGCAAGCTCTACATCGTCCCGTCCTCGGCCAACATGGACATCGTCTGGTACCGCACCGACTGGTTCTCCGACGCAGGCCTTGAGGCGCCGAAGACCTGGGACGAGTTCATCACCACCGCCACCAAGCTCACCGACACCGGCGCGAACAAGTACGGCTACACCATCCGCGGTGGCGCGGGGTCGGTGTTCCAGCTGATCACCGAGGCCTACGCGTACTCCGGCGTGGACACCTTCTTCAAGGACGGCAAGAGCACCCTCAACGACCCGGCCAACGCCGAGCTCGTCGACAAGGTCGCCGACCTGTACAAGAAGGCCACCCCCGAGGCCGACGTCAACAACAGCTTCACCCAGATGATCGCCCAGTTCACCGGCGGCTCGGTGGCGATGATGCACCACAACCTCGGCTCCTACAGCGACGTCACCAAGGCGCTGGGCGACAAGGTCGCCGCGATGCCGCTGCCGGTCGGCCCCAGCGGCAAGCGGACCGTCGTGCCCAACCCGACCGACGGCTTCGCGGTGTTCAAGAACAGCGAGAACCAGGACGCCGCCTGGAAGTTCGCCGAGTTCCTGACCTCGGCCGAGTCCAACAGCTACTGGAACGAGAAGGTCGGCCAGATCCCCGCCAACACCGACGTGCGCAGCGCGGCGTGGATCGACTCCGCCGCCCACGTGAAGATGGCGCTCGGCGTGCTGGAAGACCCGGCCACGGTCCTCGTGCCCGCGCCGGTCTACCTGCCGCAGTACTCGTCGATCACCAAGACCGACAGCGAGCCCCAGTACCAGAAGGTGCTCCTCGGCGAGCTTACCGGCCAGCAGTTCCTGGACGACATGGCGAAGAAGCTCACCGAGGCGCAGAAGGAGTGGGAAGACCGCAAGTGACTCCTCCCCCTCTGGCGGGAGAGGACTCCCGCCAGAGGGGGAGGTTCCAGGACCCACCTGCCCGGAACCGGGCCGAGCGCGGCGCCGGCACGCCGTTCGCACACCGACCACCTGAGCGAGGGGATGTCATGAACAGGGCTCCGTCCCATCCGGTCGAGACCGGTCGTCACGCCGGAGGCCGCGCGAGCCTGCGGAGGTCGCGGTGATCGAGCACGTCGAGGTCTCGGTGTTCACGACGACCGCGTGGACCGCGGTGGACCCGCACGGGCACCGGCACCCGAGCGCCGAGCACGAGGTCCGCGAGGCGCTGCTCGAGATCACCGACTCCGACGGCGCCGTCGGGCGCGTCCAGGTGCACCCCGACCAGCTGCGCCCCGCCGTGCTCGACTCGATCGTGAAGCCCGTGCTGATCGGCGCGGACCCGTGGGACCGGGAAGGGCTGTGGCGCAAGATGGCGCGCAAGCAGCGCGGCTCCCACGGCCGGTTCACCGACCGGGCGCTCGGCTACGTCGACACGGCTTTGTGGGACCTGGTGGGCAAGCGGGTCGGGCAACCGGTGTGGAAGCTGCTCGGCGGCGCCCGGTCCCGCGTCCCGGCCTACGCCAGCACCATGTGCGGCGACGAGATCCCCGGTGGGCTGAGCACGCCCGGCGACTACGCGGCGTTCGCGAAGCAGCTGGTGGAGCGCGGCTACCGGGCGATCAAGCTGCACACGTGGATGCCGCCGGTGCCCGGTGCGCCCAGCGTGCGCGCGGACATCGCGGCCTGCGAGGCGGTGCGCGAGGCCGTCGGGCCCGAGGTCGAGCTGATGCTCGACGCCAACCACTGGTACTCGCGCACCGAGGCGCTGGAACTGGGCCGGGCGTTGGAGGAGCTGGGCTTCTACTGGTTCGAGGAGCCGATGGAGGAGGCGTCGATCAGCTCCTACCGGTGGCTGGCCGAGCAGCTGTCCATCCCGGTGATCGGCCCGGAGGTGGCCTGGGGCAAGCACCTGACCCGCGCCGAGTGGATCACCTCCGGCGCGTGCGACATCCTGCGCGCGGGCCCGACCGACGTCGGCGGCATCTCGCCGACGGTCAAGGCCCTGCACCTGGCCGAGGCGTTCAACATGGACTGCGAGATCCACGGCGACGGCTCGGCGAGCCTGGCCGTGCTCGGCGGCACGGACAACGGCCGCTGGTACGAGCGCGGCCTGCTGCACCCGCTGCACGACTTCGACCGCGTGCCGCCGCACCGGCTCGCGATGGCCGACCCGCTCGACGCGGACGGGCACGTCACCCTGACCTCCTCTCCGGGTCTCGGCGACGAGTTCGACGTCGAGCACATCCGCAAGCACACCGTGGAGAGGTGGTGAGTCCGGTGTAGGCCTTCGGTCGCCGCCACGTCGCAATACCGCCGCCGGTTCCCTTTTCATCCACAGTCGTATGGAGGAAACCGCATGTCCCGCAAGATCTCCCGCGCGCTGCTCGCGGTGTCGGCCCTGGCCGCATCCGTGATCATGGCGCCCTCGGCCAACGCCGCGTCGTTCAACCTCCAGGGTTGGGCCACGCAGTGCGGCGGTACCACCGGTGGCGGCAGCGCCACGCCGGTCACCGTCAGCAGCACCTCGGCGTTCGTGTCCGCGGTCGGCTCGTCCAGCGCCTCGGTGATCCGCGTGTCCGGCACCATCTCCCTGTCGAGCATGACGAAGGTGGCGTCCAACAAGACGATCATCGGCGTCGGCTCGGGTGCCACCATCACCGGCCACGGCCTGAACGTCTCCAACGCGTCGAACGTCATCATCCGGAACCTGAACTTCACCAACTGGGCGGACGACGCGATCAACGTCCAGTACTCGACCAGGGTCTGGATCGACCACAACAGCCTGCGCAACGGTTACGACGGCGCCATCGACATCAAGCGCGCGTCCGACTGCGTGACCGTGTCGTGGAACAAGATCAGCTCCCACGACAAGACCATGCTGCTGGGCCACAGCGACGACAACGGCGGCGAGGACCGCGGCAAGCTGCGCGTGACCTACCACAACAACTGGTTCGACGGCACCAACCAGCGCCACCCGCGGGTCCGCTTCGGCAACCCCGTGCACGTCTACAACAACTACTACGGCGGCGTGACGTCGTACGGTGTCGCTTCCACGGAGGAGGCGGGCGTGCTCGTGGAGGGCAACTACTTCGAGAACACGCGTGACCCGTTCCACCGCGGCGAGGGCAGCTCGGACCCCGCCAACCTGGTGGCGCGCAACAACCACTTCGTCAACTCGGGTTCGGGTGACCAGGGCGGCAGCGTCAAGGCGATCCCGTACGGCTACAGCCTCGACAGCGCGAGCAGCGTGAAGTCGACCGTGCAGAGCGGCGCGGGCGTGGGCAAGGTCGGCTGAGCGCTCGCCTGACCAACCCCGCCGGATCGGCGGCCCCCGGCGACTCTCCTTGGGTTCTAGTGGTCGTCGCAACACCCCAGTTGGGGAGTTGTGGTGGATTTCGAGATCCGGGATCGGTCGGTCAACCTGGGCGGTCGGCGTCT
>NZ_JBVJVK010000003.1:0-17711 GCF_055603705.1 Actinosynnema sp. NPDC037264
CCCCCCCCCCCCCCCCCCCCCCCCCCCCCCCCCCCCCCCCCCCCCCCCCCCCCCCCCCCCCCCCCCCCCCCCCCCCCCCCCCCCCCCCCCCCGCGCCCGCGCCGTGTCCACGGTGCTCGTCGCCACGACCCTGGGCGGTGTGGTCGGCCCCACCCTCGCCGCGCCGACCGGCGACCTCGCCGCCGCCCTCGGCCTGCCCCGCCTGGTCGGGCCGTTCCTGCTCGCCGGCGTCGCCTACGCGGTGGCCGCCATGGTCCTGACCGCCTGGCTGCGCCCCGACCCGCTGCTGCTGGCCCGCACGTTCGACCAGCCGGACGACCGGCCGCCCCCGGAGGTCGGACGTCACCGCCCCGGTGCGCGGGTCGGCGTGCTGGTCATGGTGCTCACCCAGCTCGTCATGGTCGCGATCATGACGATGACGCCCGTCCACCTGCACGGCCACGGTCACGGCGCGGCCGCGTCCGGGCTCGTGATCGCCGTCCACGTCGGTGCGATGTACCTGTCGTCACCGCTGTCCGGCCGGCTCGTCGACCGGCACGGCGGCCTGGCGGTCGCCGCCGCGTCCGGCCTGACCCTGTCGGCCGCGGGGCTCGTCGCGGCCCTCGCGCCCACCGGCTCCGCCGCCTCGTCCGCGGTGGCCCTGGCCCTGCTGGGCATCGGCTGGAACCTCGGCCTGGTCGCGGGCACCGCGATCACCACCGACGCGGCGCCGCCGGCCACCCGCGCCAGGAGCCAGGGCCTGGTCGACGTCGCCGTCGCCGTCTCGGGCGCCGCCGGCGGCCTGACCTCGGGCCTGGTCGTCAGCGCCGCCGGCTACCCCGTCCTGGCCCTGGGCGGCGGTGTCCTGGCGCTGGCGGTCGTGCCCGCGGTCGTCGGCGCGCGCGGTCGGTCAGCCCGGCGGTGAGGTGGCCTCCTCCTCGTCGGCGCGTCGCCGGCTGCGCAGGCTGGTGACCGTGACGACGGCGAGCACACCGATGATCACCGCCAGCGAGACCGGGGTGGGGATCTCCGGCACGCCGGGCCAGATGCCGTGCGCCCAGTGCAGCACCAGCTTCGCCCCGATGAACGCCAGGATGATCGCGAGCCCGTGGTTGAGGTGGACGAGCTTGGCCAGCGCGGACTGCAGCACGAAGTACAGGGCGCGCAGGCCGAGCAGGGCGAAGGCGTTCGTGGCGAACACGAGGTAGGGGTCGTCGGTGATGCCGTAGACGGCCGGCACCGAGTCGACGGCGAACACCACGTCGGTGGCGAACACCGCGACCACGACGACCGCCAAGGGCGTGAGCGCGCGTCGGCCGTGTTCGCGCACGGTCAGGCGGGTGCCGCGGTAGTCGTCGGTGACGGGCATCAGCCGTCGCAACAGCCGGACCGACCGCATCCGGGACACGTCGCGCTCGGCGGCGGGTCCGCTGACCGCGTCGTGGAGCAGCTTCACCGCCGAGGCGAACAGGACCAGCCCGAACACCAGGAACGCCCACGTGCCCGCCGACAGCATCGCCGCACCGGCTGCGATGAACACGCCGCGCAGCACCAACGCGCCGACGATGCCGTAGAGCAGCACGCGCTGCTGCACGGCGGACGGGACGGCGAAGGCCGCGAGCAGCAGCATGAACACGAACAGGTTGTCCACCGACAGCGACTTCTCGACCACGAACCCGGTCATGAACTCCAGCGCCCGGTCGCTGCCGGCGGCGTGCCACAGCCAGAGCCCGAACACCACCGGCAGCGTGAGGTAGAACACCGACCACCCCGCGGCCTCGCGCATCGAGACCTCGTGCGGACGGCGGGTGACCGCGAAGTCGGCGACCAGCAGCACGACCAGGACGGCGATGCTGACCAACCACAGGACCGGCGACCCGACGGAGTCGGCGGGGCTCGCCGCGACGGCGACGTGCACAGGCATCAAGGCTCCTCGAACGTGGAAGTCCGAGGTCTCCTTCACCCTGGCGGGCGGCCCACCGGGGACACCTCACGGGATGTCCGTACTGACCGGCCGGGCACTTGGGAAGTACTCCCCTCGACGCCAGTATCGGGCACCGCGCCCGCTGAGTAAAGCGATGGTCAAGAAGTGGGACGGGCCGCCGCCGTCCCGACGACGGCGGCCCGTCCGGTCACCGCCCCGTGCCGGGATAGGGGAGCAGCGCCATCTCACGGGCGTTCTTGATGGCGGTGGCCACCTGGCGTTGCTGTTGCGGTGTGAGGCCGGTGACCCGGCGGGAGCGGATCTTGCCGCGGTCGGAGATGAACTTCCGCAGCAGGGTCGCGTCCTTCCAGTCCACTGTGGTGACGCCCTCCTTGCTCAGCAGGTTCACCCGGCGCTTCGGCGTGCGTTCGGTCCTGGCCACCGGGCTCACCAGCTCGACTTGCTGACGCCGGGCAGCTCGCCGCGGTGCGCCATCTCGCGCAGCCGGACGCGGGACAGGCCGAACGCGCGGTGGAACGCCCTGGGGCGACCGTCCACGGCGTCCCGGTTGCGCAGCCGAGTGGGACTGGCGTCACGGGGCAGCTTCTGCAGCGCCCGCTGTGCTTCGTCGCGGCGCTCGGGGTCGGTGCGGATGATCTCCTTCAGCTCCGCGCGGCGCTCGGCGTGCCGGGCGACGACCTCGCGCCGCTGCCGGTCCTTCGCGATCTTGGACTTCTTGGCCATCAGCGCTCCTCGCGGAAGTCGACGTGCTTGCGCACCACCGGGTCGAACTTGCGCAGCACCATGCGGTCGGGGTCGTTGCGCCGGTTCTTGCGGGTGACGTAGGTGTAGCCGGTGCCCGCCGTGGAGCGGAGCTTGATGATCGGCCGGACGTCGTTGCCCTTCGCCATCAGACCTTCTCCCCGCGGGCGCGCAGTTCCGCGACCACCGACTCGATGCCGCGCCGGTCCACGGTCTTGATCGCCTTGGTGGACAGGGTCAGCACGACGTGCCGGTTCTCCGAGGGCAGCCAGTATCGGCGGCGTTGCGTGTTGGGCAGCCACCGGCGCGACGTGCGCCGGTGCGAGTGCGAGACCTGTTTGCCGAAGCCGGGTTTGCGGCCGGTCAGCCGGCAGTGGCGCGAGGACACACGACCTCCTGAATTGAAATGACAATCGTTTCCAGTTACCGTACCCCACATGGGAACCGAGGTGGTACTGGTGGCCGGGCTCGCCCACCACGACGTCGCCGACGAGGTCTGGCGCGCGTCACCGGGATCGGTGCTGGTGCGCCACGACCTGAGCGGCCTGGCCGAGGGCGTGGTGCGCCGCTGGGTCGACGGTCGGCTGACCGTGCTGGAGCTCGCGCACGGCTGCGTCTCGTGCACGTTGCGCCTGGACCTCCTGCCGCTGCTGCAACGCCTGGGCGGACGGGTCGTCGTGCACCTGGACCCGGCGCTGGAGCCGGAAGCCGTCTGCTTCGCCCTGCGCGGGCTCGACATCCGGGTCGAGGCCGTGATCACGGTGGTCGACCGGACCACGTGGCTGACCGACGCGACCGGGGACGTCACGTTGGCCGAGCGCGGCATGGCCGCGGCGGCCGGCGACGAGCGCACCGTGGCGCAGGTCGTGGTGGGACAGGCCGAGTTCGCCGACGCGCTGGTGATGACGGGCGTCGGCGGCGGCGAGGTGCTGGACGCCGTGCTCGACCGCCTGTCGCCGCGCGCGCCGCGCCACGACCTCGGCACGCTGGACGTGCCCGCCCTGCTCGCCGCGATCCCGCCCGGCGCGCGCCGGGGACGCGTCGACGACGGCTTCGGGCCGTTGCTGCGCGGTCAGCCGCCGTTGACGCCGGCGCACGGCGCGTCCGTCGTCCACTTCACGGCACGGCGCCCGTTCCACCCGATGCGGTTGCACCACGCCCTGGACGTCCTGCTCGACGGCGTCGTGCGCACCCGCGGGCGGTTCTGGGTCGCGAGCCAGCCGGACGTCGCGCTGTGGCTGGAATCCGCCGGGGGCGCGCTGAACGTCGGCAACCTCGGCCCGTGGCTGGCGGCCGTGGAGGACTGGTCCGAAGTGGACTCCGAGCGCCGGGCCTCGGCGGCGGCCGGCTGGGACGCGGAGTACGGCGACCGGTCGCAGGAGCTGGTGGTGATCACCGCCTCCGCCGAGCCGGACGGGATCACGGCGGCGCTGCGCGAGGCGTTGGTGACCGACGAGGAGTCGGCGTTGAGCGACGAGCTGGAGTTCGTCGACCCGTTCGCCGAGTGGCACGACCAGATGGAGGAGCTGTGAAGCAGGGCATCCACCCCGACTACCACCCGGTGGTCTTCCAGGACCAGGCGACCGGGAAGGCGTTCCTGACCCGGTCCACGGCCACGTCGACCCGCACGATCGACTGGGAGGACGGCAACACCTACCCGTTGATCACCGTCGACATCACCTCGGACTCCCACCCGTTCTGGACGGGCAACCAGCGGGTCATGGACACCGCCGGCCGCGTGGAGAAGTTCAACCGCCGCTATGGGAAGAGGGCCCGCTGATGGCCGTGCCGAAGCGCAGGACCTCGCGCAGCAACACCCGCCACCGCCGGTCCCAGTGGAAGGCCTCCGCGCCGGACCTCGTCCCGGTGACCACCCTCGACGGCCGCAAGCTCACCGTGCCGCGCCGACTGGTGGCCGCCTACCGACGCGGCCTGCTGTGACGACCGGGCGGGCGTGACCACCGGGTAGGCGCGGCGGGGTCCGCCGAAGTGCGACGACGCCGAGTCCAGGTGACGATGGCCGGGGCGCACCCGGAGCACGGACGAGGACTCGGTCATGGGCTTGTCAGCAGTGCCGACCACGGACGGCCCGCCGACGACCGGTCGGCGGGCGCTGATGCTCGGCCTGGCGACGGTCGGGTTCGCGCTCAACTTCTGGGCGTGGGCGCTGCTGAGCCCGCTGGGGCCGCGGTTCCAGGCCGACCTGGGGCTGAGCGCGTTCCAGCAGGCGTTGCTGGTCGCGGTCCCGGTGGTGGTGGGATCGGTCGGGCGGATACCGGTGGGCGCGCTCACCGACCGGTTCGGCGGCCGGGTGATGTTCCCGCTGGTCTCGGCGGTGACGATCGTGCCGGTGCTGTTCCTCGGGCTGGTCGGGCACACATCGTTGGCCGCGCTGCTCGTCGGCGGGTTCTTCCTGGGTGTGGGCGGCACGGCGTTCGCGGTCGGCGTGCCGTTCGTCAACCTCTGGTTCCCGCCCGAGCGGCGTGGCCTGGCGATCGGGATCTTCGGCGCGGGCATGGGCGGCACCGCGATCAGCGCCCTGACCACGGTCAAGCTGGTCGAGCGGTGGGGCGTGGCGACACCGTTCGTGGTCACCGCGGTCGTGCTGGCGGTCTACGCGGTCGTCGCGGCCGTGCTGCTGCGCGACGCGCCGGGGCGGACGGCGCCGACCGGGTCGGTGGCCGGCCGGATGGCGGCCACCGCGCGGCTGCCCGTCACGTGGCAGGCGTCCGCGCTGTACGCGGTGGCGTTCGGCGGGTTCGTCGCGTTCTCGGTGTACCTGCCCGCCTACCTCGGTGCCGCCTACGGCCTGACGCAGGCGGACGCGGCCAACCGGATGGCCGGGTTCGTGCTGCTCGCGGTCGTGATGCGCCCGGTGGGCGGATGGCTGTCGGACCGGTCGGACCCGGTGCGGGTGCTCGTCGCCTGCCTGGCCGTGGTGACCGCGGGCGCGGTGGTGCAGGCGTTCACGCCCGCGCTGGCGCCGCTGGGCACGATCGCGTTCCTGGCCATGGCCGCCGCGCTCGGCGCGGGCAGCGGCGCGGTGTTCGCGCTGGTCGCGCTGCTCGCACCGGCGGACAAGGTCGGCTCGGTCACCGGCGTGGTCGGCGCGGCCGGCGGGCTCGGCGGGTTCGTGCCGCCGCTGGTGATGGGCGCCCTCTACGGCGCGCTGTCCTCGTACGCGCTCGGGCTGGCCGCGCTCGCCGTCGTCGCCTTGGCCTCGCTGCTGTTCACCGCGACCGCCGTGCGCCGGGCCGTGCGCGCGGTCGCCCCGGGCGCAGGGGTGACGGCATGAGCACCGGGACCGGACCGCCTCCCGCGAGCGCCGGGCTGGACGGCGGGCTGGCCGAGGCCCTCGTGCGCACCCGCCGGTTCTTCACCCGCGCCGACATCTCGCCGGACCTGCGCACGTTGCACGAGATCGGCGGGCGGCAGGCGGACGAGTTCTACCGGGACCGGTGGAGCCACGACAAGGTGGTGCGTTCCACCCATGGGGTGAACTGCACGGGCTCGTGCTCGTGGAAGGTCTACGTCAAGGACGGGATCATCACCTGGGAGGCGCAGCAGACCGACTACCCGTCGGTCGGCCCGGACCGCCCGGAGTACGAGCCGCGCGGCTGCCCGCGCGGCGCCGCGTTCTCCTGGTACACCTACTCGCCGACCCGCGTGCGGTACCCGTACGTGCGGGGCGTGCTGCTGGAGCTGTACCGGGAGGCCAAGGCGCGCACCGGCGATCCCGTGCTGGCGTGGGCCGACGTCGTGGAGGACCCCGAGCGGGCACGGCGGTACAAGGCGGCACGGGGCCGGGGCGGCCTGGTGCGCGCGTCGTGGGACGAGGCGGCCGAGCTGGTCGCCGCCGCGCACGTGCACACGATCAAGGCCCACGGGCCGGACCGCGTCGCGGGCTTCTCGCCGATCCCCGCCATGTCGATGGTGTCGCACGCGTCGGGCGCGCGGTTCGTGTCGCTGCTCGGCGGCGCGATGCTGTCGTTCTACGACTGGTACGCGGACCTGCCGGTGGCCTCGCCGCAGGTGTTCGGCGACCAGACCGACGTCCCTGAATCGGGTGACTGGTGGGACGCCGGCTACCTGATCATGTGGGGCTCCAACCTGCCGGTGACCCGCACGCCGGACGCGCACTGGATGGCCGAGGCCCGCTACCGGGGGCAGAAGGTCGTCGCGGTCTCGCCGGACTACGCCGACAACGTGAAGTTCGCCGACGAGTGGCTGGCGGCCCAGCCCGGCACGGACGGCGCGCTGGCCATGGCGATGGGCCACGTGGTCCTGCGCGAGTTCTTCGTCGACCGCCAGGCGCCGTACTTCACCGAGTACGTCAAGCGCTACACCGACCTGCCGTTCCTCGTCCGGCTCGACGAGCACGGCGCCGTGCACCGGCCCGGGAAGTTCCTCACCGCCGCCGACCTGCCCGACCAGGCCGGCCAGGAGAACGCGGCGTTCAAGACCGTGCTGCTCGACTCCGCCACCGGCGACCCCGTCGTGCCCGCGGGCTCGCTCGGGTTCCGCTTCGGCGAGCAGGGCGCGGGCCGGTGGAACCTCGACCTGGGTGACGTCGACCCGCTGCTGACGGTCGGGGGCGCCGACTCCGCGGTGGTGGAGCTGCCGCGCTTCGACGCCCCGGACGGCTCGACGTCCGCGTTGCGGCGCGGGGTGCCGGTGCGCCGGGTCGGCGGGCACCTGGTCACCACGGTGTTCGACCTGCTGCTGGCGCAGTACGGCGTGCACCGCGACGGCCTCCCGGGCGTCTGGCCCAGCGGCTACGAGGACGCCGAGCAGCCGTGCACGCCCGCGTGGCAGGAGACGATCACGGGTGTGCCCGCGCGGGCCGCCGCCCGGATCGCCCGCGAGTTCGCCGCCAACGCCGAGGAGACCCGCGGCCGGTCGATGATCATCATGGGCGCGGGGACCAACCACTGGTTCCACTCGGACACGATCTACCGCGCGTTCCTGGCCCTGACCACGCTCACCGGCTGCCAGGGCGTCAACGGCGGCGGCTGGGCGCACTACGTCGGGCAGGAGAAGTGCCGCCCGGTCACCGGTTGGTCGCAGCTGGCGTTCGGCCTGGACTGGTCGCGCCCGCCGCGCCAGATGATCCAGACCGCGTACTGGTACCTGCACACCGACCAGTTCCGCTACGACCGGTTCGGCGCGGACACCCTCGCGTCCGCCACCGCGGGCGGACAACTGGCGGGCAAGACCACCGCGGACGTGATCGCCCAGTCCGCCCGGATGGGCTGGATGCCGTCCTACCCGACGTTCGACCGCAACCCCCTCGACCTCGCCGACGACGCACGGCGCGCCGGGCTGCCGGTGGGTGAGCACGTCGTCGCGGAGCTCAAGGCGGGCCGGCTGCGCTTCGCCTGCGAGGACCCCGACTCGCCGCGGAACTTCCCCCGCGTGCTGAGCATCTGGCGGGCCAACCTGCTCGGCTCGTCCGGCAAGGGCAACGAGTACTTCCTCAAGCACCTGCTGGGCGCCGACCACTCGCTGCGCGCGCGGGAGACCCCGCCGGAGCACCGGCCGAAGGACGTCCTCTGGCACGACGAGGCGCCGGTCGGCAAGCTGGACCTGTTGCTGTCGCTGGACTTCCGGATGACCAGCACCACCCTGTTCTCCGACGTCGTGCTGCCCGCCGCGACCTGGTACGAGAAGCACGACCTCAACACCACCGACATGCACCCGTTCGTGCACTCGTTCAACCCGGCGATCGCGCCGCCGTGGCAGACCCGCACGGACTGGGCCGCGTTCCTGGCCATCGCGCAGGTCTTCAGCAAGCTGGCGGAGAAGCACCTGGGCGTGCGCGAGGACGTCGTGGCCACCCCGCTGCTGCACGACACCCCCGACGAGCTCGCCACCCCGCACGGCGTGGTGCGCGACTGGAAGGCCGGCGAGTGCGAGCCGGTCCCCGGCGTCACCATGCCGAGGCTCGCGGTGGTGGAGCGCGACTACACCGCGATCGGGGCCAAGATGGGCGCGCTCGGCCCGCTGGCCGAGTCGCTCGGCGCCACCACCAAGGGCGTCACCTACCGGGTCGAACGGGAGGTGGAGCACCTGCGGCGCCAGAACGGCGCGATCCGAGGCGGCCCCGCCGACGGCCGACCGTCGCTGGTGCGCGACGTGCACGCGTGCGAGGCGATCCTCGCCCTGTCCGGCACCACGAACGGCCACCTCGCCACCCAGGGCTTCCGCACGCTCGAACACCGCACCGGGACGCCGCTGGCCGACCTCGCCGCCGAGCACGAGGGCAAGCGGATCACCTTCGCCGACACGCAGTCCGCGCCGGTGCCGGTGATCACCTCGCCCGAGTGGTCGGGGTCGGAGACCGGCGGACGCCGCTACTCGCCGTTCACGATCAACGTCGAGCGGCTCAAGCCCTGGCACACGCTCACCGGCCGCCAGCACTTCTACCTCGACCACGACTGGATGGCCGAGCTGGGCGAGCAGCTGCCGGTGTTCCGGCCGCCGTTGGACATGCAGGCGCTGTTCGGCGAACCCCGCGTCGGCGACCAGGGCGAGCTGGGCATCACCGTGCGCTACCTGACGCCGCACTCCAAGTGGTCCATCCACTCCGAGTACCAGGACAACCTGTTCATGCTCAGCCTGTCGCGCGGCGGGCAGACCATCTGGATGTCCAAAGAGGACGCGGCGAAGATCGGCGTGGCCGACAACGACTGGATCGAGGCGGTCAACCGCAACGGCGTGGTGGTCGCGCGGGCGGTCGTGTCGCACCGGATGCCCGAGGGCACGGTCTACATGCACCACGCCCAGGACCGGCTGATCGACGTGCCGCGCGCGGAGACCTCCGGCAAGCGCGGCGGCATCCACAACTCGTTGACCAGGTTGCTGGTCAAACCCTCGCACCTGATCGGCGGCTACGCCCAGCTGTCGTTCGCGTTCAACTACCTCGGCCCCACGGGCAACCAGCGCGACGAGGTGACCGTGATCCGCCGTCGCGGCCAGGAGGTGCGGTACTGATGCGCGTGATGGCCCAGTTGGCGATGGTGATGAACCTGGACAAGTGCATCGGCTGCCACACCTGCTCGGTCACCTGCAAGCAGGCCTGGACCAACCGCTCCGGCGTCGAGTACGTCTGGTTCAACAACGTCGAGACCCGTCCAGGGCAGGGCTACCCGCGCCGCTACGAGGACCAGGAGCGCTGGCGCGGCGGCTGGGCGCTCACCAGGCGCGGCCGGCTCAAGCTCAAGGGCGGCGGCCGGCTGCGCAAGCTGCTCACCATCTTCAGCAACCCCAAGATGCCCGGCCTCGACGACTACTACGAGCCCTGGACCTACGACTACGACACGCTGACCAGCGCGCCGCTGCAGGAGCACACCCCGGTCGCCCGGCCGCGGTCGTTGATCAGCGGCGAGCCCACGAAGATCACCTGGTCGGCGAACTGGGACGACGACCTCGGCGGCTCGCCCGACCACGGTGACCAGGACCCGCTGCTCAAGGGCATCGCCGACAAGGTGAAGTTCGAGTTCGAGCGGACGTTCATGTTCTACCTGCCGCGCATCTGCGAGCACTGCCTCAACCCCTCGTGCGCCGCGTCGTGCCCGTCCGGCGCGATCTACAAGCGCACCGAGGACGGCATCGTGCTCGTCGACCAGGACCGCTGCCGGGGTTGGCGGATGTGCGTGTCCGGCTGCCCGTACAAGAAGGTCTACTTCAACCACCGCACCGGCAAGGCCGAGAAGTGCACGTTCTGCTTCCCCCGGGTCGAGGTCGGCATACCCACCGTCTGCGCGGAGACCTGCGTGGGACGCCTGCGTTACATCGGGCTGGTGCTCTACGACGCCGACAAGGTGCTCGAAGCGGCCTCGACGCCCGACGACAAGGACCTGTACGAGGCGCAACGACGGGTGTTCCTCGACCCGAACGACCCCGTCGTGGTCCGCGAGGCCGAGCGCGCGGGCATCCAGCGCGACTGGATCGAGGCGGCCCAGCGGTCGCCGGTCCACGCGCTGATCACCACGTTCAAGGTCGCGCTGCCGCTGCACCCGGAGTACCGCACCCTGCCGATGGTCTGGTACATCCCGCCGCTCTCGCCCGTGGTCGACGTCGTGCGCGACACCGGCCACGACGCCGAGGACCACGGCAACCTCTTCGCCGCCGTCGAGGCGCTGCGCATCCCGGTCGAGTACCTGGCCCGGCTGTTCACCGCGGGCGACGTCGAGCCGGTGGACGCCGTGCTGCGCAGGCTCGCCGCGATGCGCAGCTACATGCGCGACATCAACCTCGGCCGCGAACCGCAGGAGGCCATCGCGGCGAAGGTCGGCATGACCGGCGAGCAGGTCTACGACCTGTACCGGCTGCTCGCCCTCGCGAAGTACGACGAGCGCTACGTCATCCCGCCCGCGCACGCCGAGCAGGCGCACGGGCTGGAGGAACTGGCCACCGAGTGCAGCCTGGACTACGAGGGCGGGCCGGGCATGGGCGGCTCCGGCCCGTTCGGCGAGGGCTCCGGCGGCACGTCGCCGATCGCGGTGGAGAACTTCCGGATGCTGCGCGACCGGCAGACGTCCGACACCCTCGCCGCGCCGGTCGACAAGGGCAACCGGGTCAACCTGCTCAACTGGGACGGCAAGGGCCGCCCCGAAGGGCTGTTCCCGCCGACCGACCGGCCGGGTGGGGGTGGTCGGGCCGGCGGGGGAGGTCGGCCCGACCGTGGTGAGCCGCCCGGCGGGGGAGACCCGGCCGGCGAGGTGGAGCCGAAGCCGTGACGCCCACCGACGCGCAGCGCGCCACCGCGTGGCAGGTCCAGTCGTTGTCGCTGGGCTACCCCGACGAGCCGTCGTTCGCCCGGCTGCCGTTGCTGCGCGCCGCGACCCGGACCCTGCCCGCGCCGCTCGCGGCGCCGCTGGACGCGTTCCTGGACCACGTGGCGGCCACGCCGCCGATCGAGCTGGCCGCCGACTACGTGGCGACGTTCGACCACCGCAAGCGGTTCAGCCCCTACCTGACCTACTTCGCGTACGGCGACACGCGCAAGCGCGGCATGGCGCTGCTGCGGTTCAAGCACGCCTACCGCGCCGCCGGGCTCGAACTCGACGACGGCGAGCTGCCCGACCACCTGGCCGTGGTGCTGGAGTTCGCCGCCACCGGCGACCCGGCGACCGGGCTGCGGCTGCTGTGCGAGCACCGGGCCGGGCTGGAGCTCATCCGCCTCGGCCTGCGCGAGGCCGGCTCGCCGTGGGCGCACGTCCTGGAGTCGGTGTCGGCGACCCTGCCCCCGCTGGGGCGGCACGAGCACGACGCGATCGCCCGGCTGATCGCCGAGGGACCTCCCGAGGAGGAGGTCGGCCTGGCCCCGTTCGGCCCACCCGAGCACGTGCCGCGAGGAGGGTCGCGATGACCGGGCCGAGCACGCTCGACATCATGCTCTGGGTCGTCGTGCCGTACGTGTCGATCGCGGTGTTCGTCGTGGGCCACTTCTGGCGCTACCGCTACGACAAGTTCGGCTGGACCACCCGCTCCTCCCAGCTCTACGAGAGCCGGTTGCTGCGGCTGGGCAGCCCGCTGTTCCACTTCGGCATCCTGGTCGTCGTGCTCGGCCACGTCGGCGGCGTGCTCGTGCCGAAGTCGTGGACCGAGGCGGTCGGGATCGGCGACACCGCCTACCACGTGGTCGCGGTCGTGCTCGGCGTGCTCGCCGGCGCCTGCACGCTGGTGGGCGCGGCGATCCTGGTCTACCGGCGCCGGACCGTCGGCCCGGTGTTCTCCGCGACCACCCGCAACGACAAGGTGATGTACGTGCTGCTGGTCGGCGCCATCGTGCTGGGTCTCGGCACGACGGTGCTGGGCAACCTCACCGACCACCCGCACGACTACCGCGAGTCGGTGTCGCCGTGGTTCCGGTCGATCTTCTACCTGCGGCCGAAGCCGGAGCTGATGGCCGCCGCGCCGCTCGGGTTCCAGCTGCACGCACTGGTGGCGTGGGCGCTGTTCGCGTTCTGGCCGTTCAGCCGCCTGGTGCACGTGTTCTCGATGCCGTTGGGCTACCTCACCCGCCCCTACATCGTCTACCGCAGCCGTGACGAGCGGCCGGGCAACCGACCCGCCCGGCGCGGCTGGTAGCGCGGGTCGGCGGTCACAGCCGGGCGGCGCCGAGCTTCCAGTAGCCGCTGAACATCACCGAGCGGCGGTCGACGCCGCGTTCCTTCACCAAGTGGCGGCGGACGGTGGTGGCCAGGGTCGACTCACCGCACACCCAGGCGTAGTCCGGTGCGGGGGAGGGCAGGTCGGCCACGGCGCGGAGCAGGTGCGAGCCGGGGGCGTCGGCGCCGCGGTAGAGCCAGGTGACGGGTGCGTCGACGGCCACCCGGTAGCCCTCGTCGGGCACCTCGGCGAAGATCCGCGCGTCCGCGGGCACGCCCGACTCCAGGATCGCGCACAGGGCGGGCAGCGCGGTCTCGTCGGCGGCCACCAGGACCGCGCCGCCCGACGGCGGGCGGTAGCCGGAGTTGCCCGCGCGGAAGCCGACGGACCGGCCCACCTCGGCGCTGGTCGCCCAGCGGGTGCCCGGCCCGGCGTCGCCGTGCAGGACGAAGTCCACGTCGACCTCGTTCCGCTCGGGGCGGTGGGCCCGGATCGTGTACCACCGCAGGTCCGGCCGGTCCTCGGCGGGCAGGGCGCGGATCGCGGTGCGGACGTTGACGCGGTCCGCGCTCGGCATGGTCAACGGCCGGTCGGCCGGCGGCATCAGCAGGCCGAAGCACTCGTCCGGGCCGGTCACGCGGTACTCGGCGAACTCCGGCGCCCGGAACGTCACCCGGCGCAGGTGCGGCGTGACGTCGGTGACCGCGGCGACCGTCATGGCGAACTGGTCGAACACCTCGCGCTGGTTGGGCGTCGCCGCGACCAGGCCGACGGCCTTGGTGAGCACCTTGAGCTGCAACTGCTCCAACGTCGAATACCGAGGCATGCAGGTTAGGCTAACCTAAACAAGCCTTCAGGCGAAGACCACGACGCTGCGCAGCACGTCACCCGCCCGCATCGCGGCGAACGCCTGCTCCACCTCGGCCACGCCGATGCGCTCGGTGACGAAGTGGGCCAGGGGCAGGCGGCCTTGCAGGTGCAGGTCGACCAGCGGCGCGAAGTCGCGCGACGGGAGGCAGTCGCCGTACCAGCTCGTGCGGTAGGTGCCGTTGCGCAGGAACGTGTCCAGCAGCGGCAGCTCCAGGCGCATCCCGGAGTCGGGGCGGGCCACCAGCACGAACGTGCCGCCGAGCGCCCTCGCGTAGAACGCCTGCCGCCACGTCTCGGGCGTGCCGGCGGCGTCGATCACCACGTCCGCGCCGAGGTCGTCGGTCAGGGCGCGGATGGCGGCCACCACGTCCGGGGTCTGCCGGGCGTCGACCACGTCCGTCGCGCCCAGCACGCGGGCGTGGCACAGCTTCCGCTCGTCGATGTCCACCGCGACGATCGTGGTGGCGCCGGCCAGCTTGGCGCCCGCGACGGCCGCGCAGCCGACACCGCCCACGCCGATCACGGCGACCGTGTCGCCGGTGGTGACGCCGCCCGTGTTCATCGCCGCGCCCAGGCCCGACATGACGCCGCAGCCCAGGAGGGCGGCGACGGCCGGGTCCGCCTTGGGCGAGACCGGGGTGCACTGGCCCGCGTGCACCAGCGTCAGGTCGGTGAACGCGCCGATGCCCAACGCCGGGTGCAGCGGCGTGCCGTCGGTCAAGGTCATCCTGGTCGACGCGGTGTGGTCGTCCACGCAGGCCTCGGCCCGGCCGCGGCGGCACGCGCGGCAGCGACCGCAGACCGCGCGCCAGTTCAGCACCACGAAGTCGCCGGGCGCCACGCCGTCCACGCCGGGGCCGACCTGCTCGACGATGCCGGACGCCTCGTGGCCGAGCAGGTACGGGTAGGCGTCGCCGATCACGCCGTCGCGGTAGTGCAGGTCGGTGTGGCAGACACCGGAGGCCAGGACGCGGACCGTCACCTCGCCCGGTCCGGGGTCGGGGACGACGATGTCGTGGATGCCGACCGGTTCGCCCTTGCCCGTGGCGACGACTGCCTTGACGATCCTCGACATCTCCCGAGCCTCCCCGTCGACCGGCCTCGTACGGCGACAGGATAGGTGAGGCGAATGCCTGCGAGCGGCCCAGCGGGAATGCTGCCGGTCGCCCGCATCGGGATTTCCTATGGGCGCGCGCCGCATACCCCGTCGAATGTCCTCCGGGATTGAGCTGTTCGGCTCAACCGGCGATAGCTGAAGCGGTGTTTTCGCAGGACAACGCGCATGGCAGCATGAACGGGCCCGGCGGGCGGCTACCGCGGGCGGATCTGGAGAACAATGAGCACCGTGCCGAAAGTCGCGTCCGGCATCACCGCTTTCGCGGTGTTCGCGACCACCGTCAGCTTCGTCATCTCCATGGCGGGCTCGTCGATGAAGTCCACCGTCCAGGTGCTGTTCCTGCCGATCGCGGACGACTTCGACGTCAGCCGCGGCACGCTCGCGGTCGGCACGACGTTGTTCGCCGTGGTGACGGCGCTCGCGTCGTCGGCGGTGGGCCACCTCGCCGACCGGATCGGCGCGGTGCCGGTGCTGGCGATCGGCGCGGGCATCACCGGTGTGGTGCTCGTGGTCTGCGCGCTGGCGACGGACATCTGGGTCTTCGTGCCGACCTACGGCATCCTCGGCGCGGTCGGCTGCACGATGCTGTCGTTCGTGCCGCTCGGCGTGCTGGCCGACCAGCTGTTCCAGGGCCGCAACGCCGGGTTCCTGTACGCGGTGCTGACCAACGGCGCGGCGGTCGGGTTCATGGTGCTGGTGCCGCTGTGGACGTTCCTGGGCACGGTCACGTCGTGGCAGCAGATCCTGCTGGGCGTCGGCGTGGTGTTCCTGGTCGTGATGCTGCCGCTGTCGCTGCTGCTGGTGCGCTACTCGAACCGCAACGCCGCGCCGTCCGCGCCCGCCGAGCACGGCTTCTGGGCCGGCATCCGGATGGCGTTGGCGGACAAGCGGGTGCGCGGCCTCATCCTCCCGTTCTTCGCCTGCGGCACGACGATGGCGTTCATCGACGTCCACCTGTTCCCGCACATGCACGACCACGGCGTCGCGCCGGTGACCAGCTCGCTGGCGTTCGTGCTGCTGGGCGGGCTGGAGATCGCCGGTTCGCTGGTGGCGGGCAGGTTGTGCGACAAGGGGTTGATCCGGGCCACGCTGATCGGCGGGTACGCGCTGCGCGCCGCGTCGATGATGATCGCGCCGTTCTTCGCCGCCGAGTTCACCGTGCTGGTGTTCGGCGCGCTGTTCGGCGCCAGCTACCTCGTCACGGTCGTCGCCACCACGATGTGGATCGCGAAGATCCTGCCGCGCGGGCGCAAGGGCACCGCGATCGGCGTGCTGTGGGCGCTGCACATGGTCGCCGTGGCGGTCGGCAGCCAGCTCGGCGCGGTCCTGGCCGACGCCGCGGGCAGCTACCTGCCGGTGATCCTGGCCAGCGTCGCGCTCACCCTCGGCGCCGTCGTCCTGGTGGCGCTGCAACCCGACCCGGACGCCGTCGACGCCGACGCGCCCGTCGCGGCCTGACCACGCGGTGAAGCCCCCGTCCTCGATCCGGGACGGGGGCTGCCGCACGGGGTCAGGCCCGGCGCGTGATGTCCATGTACCAGTTGGTCTCCCACGTCCGCCCGCCGTCGGCCGACATGGCCTGCTCCCACCGCGCCGAGTCGCCGGTGATGCGGTGCCAGAGGAAGCGGATGCGGACGGGGACGCCGTCCTGCACCTCGTCGCCGTGGAAGGTGCCGACGCCGTCGGCGAAGGAGCCGAACAGCGGCGGGAAGAACACGCCCGAGTCGCTGCTCGCCCAGTTCAGCGACCAGCGACCGGTGGCGGCGTCGAACAGCCGCACGGTCAGGCCGGACGTCCCGTCGGGGAACGTGATCTCGTCCACGTTCCCCGCGCCGCCGAAGATCGGGCGCACGTCCGAGGAGGAGGCGAACTCCTCCCAGTCGTCGCTGCCCACCAGCCGCCGCCGCAGCCTGCGGTTGTGGATCGACCAGCGGCCGATGAGGAAGTCGAAGTCACCCACCGTCCGGCCCTCCCGCCCGGTTGCGGATGGCCGCGTACACGGCGACCGCGGCGCCCAGCTCCACCGCCGCCAGCACGGGCCACGCGCCGTGGCCCAGCTGGAGGAACAGGAACCCGCCGACGATCGGGCCCGCGGCGGCGCCGAGGCCGTAGACGAACTGGAAGCTGCCGATGTAGCGGCCCTTGAGGTGCGCGGGGCCGGCCATGCCGGGGTAGGCGAACAGCATGGGGCCGCCGATGATCTCACCCAGCGTCCACACCAGCGTGCCCGCCACGATCACCGCCGGGCCCAGCGGCAGCGCGTACAGCGCGAAGCCGACGCCGATCACCACGAACGCGACCGCGACGACCAGGTTGGCCCGCATGTGCTGCGTCTTCTTGGTCACCACCAGTTCGAGCAGGATGACCGCGCCGCCGTTCACCGCGACCGCGAGCGTGTACCAGAAGATCGGCACCCCGGACGCCTGCACGTCCAGCGGCAACGTCGACAGGTACTGCACGTAGACCACGGCGTGGAAGAACGTCGCCACCAGGTACACCAGGAAGCGCCGGTCGCGCAGCACGTCGACGTAGCTGCCCGCGGGCGCGGGCTCCTCGCCCGCCGCCTGCCTCGCCCCGGTCCTGGCGGGCAGCACGCGGTAGGCGACCAGCGCGTACGCCGCCGCGACCGCGGCCTCGCCCCAGAACAGCAGGCTGTAGTCGTCACCGCCGAGCTGGTAGAGGCCGAAGCCGATCAGCGGCGCGGCGGTGGTGCCCAGGTTCAGGCCGAACCGGTACATGGCGAACACCATGACCTGCCGGTCGTCGGGCGTGAGCTCGGAGAGCAGGGTGGCCGACGCGGGCCGGTAGACCTGGGAGACCGCGCCGAGCACGGCCACCGCGCCGACGAGCAGCGCGTAGTCCGGCAGGTAGAGCAGCGGGGGGGGGGGGAGAGGGGAGCCACCCCCGCCGCTCACCGGGGGGGGGGGTGCGTCGGGACGGTCT
>NZ_JBVJVK010000003.1:17721-39625 GCF_055603705.1 Actinosynnema sp. NPDC037264
ACGGGGGGTGGGGAGTCGGGGAGGGAGAGAGGCGCGGCGGTGACGACCGCCGCGCCACCCATGCTGAGCACGGTGGAGTTGCGCGCGCCGAGCCGGTCGGCCAGCGCGCCGCCGACCAGGACGCCGATGACGTTGCCGACGCCGTAGACGCCCAACGCCGTCGCCGCCTGGCCGGCCGAGAAGCCCCGTGCGGTCAGGAACAGCACCAGGAAGATGTTGAGGAACCCACCGACCTTGTTCACGAACACGCCGGCCAGCACGGCCTTCACGGCCGCCGGCGATTCGACGAACGTCCGCCAGATGCCCTGGTCGGTGTTCTTCGCGGTCGTCATCAGGCGCTCGTCACGTCCAGCGCGGCTTCGGCCGCGTCGAGCCGGGCGGCGACCTCGTCGCGCGAGGCGCCGGTGGCGATGGCGAACGCGATGCGGCCCCAGACCGTGCCCTTGGGCGGCGGTGAGACGACCGCCCCCGGCTGCGCGACCGTGACGACGCGGTCGATGCCCTCGGGCAGCTTGGCCGAGTCGAACGCCAGCGAGCCGAGCGTGGTGTCCTCCTCCGCGACGTAGAAGAACCGGATGCCCGCCACGCGGTCGTGCGCGTGCTCGACGTCCACCGCGCCGCCGGTGGCCGCGCCCGCCGCGACCAGACCCGGGTCGACGCCCGTGGCGAGCAGGCCGAGGTAGGGGATCATGTCGCCGCCGAGGCGGCCGTTGACCTCGATGACCTTGGGACCTTCGGCGGTCAGCATGTACTCGGCGTGCGTGATGCCGTCGGTGAAGCCCAGCGCCTTGTGCGTCCGCTGGGCCACGTCGAGCAGCACGTCGTCGGTCAGCAGCGGGTCGGAGGCGTCCACGAAGTGGCCGACCTCCTCGGCGTACGGGTGGTAGCCGACGACCTTGCGGCCGACGAACAGCGGCGTGACGACACCGTCGCGCACCACCGAGTCGACGCTGATCTCCTCGCCCGACACGAACTCCTCGACCAGGATCGGCTGGTCGGTGTCGAACACCACCGGCTCCGGTCCGCGCGCCGCCTCGGTGAACGCGAAGTTCGCGCGCACCTCGTCCTCGTCGTGGACCTTGATCACGCCCAGGCTCGCGCCGAGGCCGCGCGGCTTGAGGATCGCCGGGTACCCGACCTCGGCCGCCGCCGCCACCGCCTCGTCCACGGTCTTGACCGGGATCGACCGGGGCTGCGGCACGCCCGACGCCTTCAGCGCCGCGCGCGTGCCGCCCTTGTCGCGCAGGCGCCAGATCACGTCCGGGTCGCCGTTGCGCAGCCCTAAGGCGCGCGCGACGAACGCGGTGGCGTGGATGCGCACCTCGTCCCAGCACAGCACACCGGAGAACGGCGTGCCAGCGTGGATCTCCGCCGCTGCCGCCGCCATGGCCGGCCCGTCGGTGGTGGAGGGCAGCACGGTCCAGCCGGACACGTACTCCTTCTCCCAGTCGGGTTCGGCGGTCAGGAACAGGTGCACCCGGTACTCCGCGCTGATCGAGCGCAGCAGGTACTCGCGGTACAACCGCATGCCGGTCGCGACCACGAGCAGGAGGGGCCGCTGGTCGGTCTTGCTCATCTGTGCTCCTGTCGGTGGGAACCCCCGCCTTCAGGCGGGGAAGGAATCGATGCCCCGGTCACGACGGGCGTCGAGGGCTTTACCTATTCAGGTGGTAGTACGTGAGGCGTGAGGCGGTCGGTGGTGAAGCGGGCGTACCGGTACCGCTTCGCGCCCACCCCTGCTCAGGAGACGGAGCTGCGTCGGACGTTCGGGTGTGTCCGCCTGGTCTACAACCGGGCGTTGGAGGCCCGGAACTCCGCCTGGTACACCGAACAGCGGCGCGTGAACTACGCGCAGACCTCCGCGCTGCTCACGGAGTGGAAGCAGACCGACGAGCTGGCGTTCCTCAACGAGGTCTCCTCGGTCCCGTTGCAGCAGGGCCTGCGGCACCTCCAGTCTGCGTTCGCCGCGTTCTTTGACAAGCGGTCCCGCTACCCGCGGTTCAAGTCCCGCAAGCGCGGCCGAGCGTCCGCCGAGTACACGAAGTCCGCATTCCGGTGGCGCGACGGCCGGCTCACGCTGGCGAAGATGGCAGAGCCGTTGGCCATCGTGTGGTCGCGGCCCCTGCCGGAGGGAGCGGAGCCGTCCACGGTGACGGTGTCGCTGGACCCGTCCGGCCGCTGGCACGTGTCGATCCTGGTGGAGACCACGATCGAGCACCTGCCGCCCGCGCGGGAGTGGGTCGGAATCGACGCCGGGCTCACGAGCCTGTTGACCCTCTCGACCGGGGAGAAGATCGCCAACCCCCGGCACGAGCGCCGTGACCGGGACCGCCTGGCCCGCGCCCAGCGGGTGCTGGCGCGCAAGGAGAAGGGCAGCAACAACCAGGCCAAGGCCCGGCTGCGGGTCGCACGGGTCCACGCCCGCATCGGCGACCGCCGTCGGGACCTGCTGCACAAGCTGTCGACCCGACTCGTCCGCGAGAACCAAGTGGTCGTGATCGAGGATCTGGCCGTCCGCAACATGGTCCGCAACCGGAAGCCGGCCCGCGCCATCTCCGACGCGGCCTGGACCACGTTCCGGGAGATGCTGGAGTACAAGGCGGAGTGGTACGGCCGCGAGCTGGTCGTGGTCGACCGCTGGTTCCCCAGCACGAAGACCTGCTCGCACTGCGGGCACCTCCTGGACCGGTTGACGCTGAACGTCCGGGCCTGGACCTGCCCCGGCTGTGGCACCACGCACGACCGCGACGTCAACGCGTCGCGCAACATCCTGGCCGCCGGACGGGCGGCCACTGCCTGTGGAGCCGGAGTCAGACCGACCCGACGCTAGTCGACGAGGCATCCGGCGCAACCTCCCCTCGGGGAACGGAAACAGGAACCGTCGGGCGTGAGCCCGACGGGGAAACCCCTCCCTTCAGGGAGGGGAGGACGTCAACGGGGCTCCACTTTCGATAGGACGTGCACACCGCCGAACGCCTTCTCGCGCCGGCGTTCCTCGTCGGTCACGGCGATCCGCCGTGCCGCGTACCGCAACGTCGGCGGCGCCATCAGCGACGTCACGACCGACACCAGCACCACGACCGTGTAAGCCTCGGTCGACAGCACCTCCAGCCGCAGGCCGACCAGCGCCACGATCACGCCGATGACACCGCGCGCGTTGAGCCCCGCGCCGAGCGCGAGACCTTCCCAGTGGCCGAGCCCGGCCAGCCGCGCGCCCGCGTAGGCGCCGGTGAACTTGCCGACCACGGCCAGCAGCAGCACGGCCAGCGCCGTGCCGAGCACGGCGGGGTGGCGCAGGGCCGTGAGATCCATCCGCAGCCCCGCCGTCGCGAAGAACAGCGGCGCCAGGACGCCCATCACGAACGTGCGCAGCACCGCCAGCGGCTCACGGGCGACACCGCCGACCGACGAGATGACCAGGCCGCACACGAACGCCCCCAGCACCGGCTCCAAGTCCAAGGCGTGCGTGCCGGCGGCGGACGCTATCACCAGCAGCACGACCACGGCCACGGTCACCCCCGGGTCGCCGGAGCGCTCGGCGAGCCGCAGCGAGCCGCGCGCCACCGGCCGCACCACCGCCAGGGCCAGCACGAGCACCAGCGCCAGCGCGCCCAGCGACCACGCCACGTGCCCGGCGGTCAGCCCGGAGGCGGCCATCCCGGACACCACGGCCAGCAGCGACCAGCCGACCACGTCGTCCACGGCGGCGGCCGTGACGGTGAGCTGCCCGATGTCGCGGTGCAGCAGGTTCATCTCCAGCAGCACCTTGGCGATCACCGGGATGGCGCTCACGCACACCGCCACCCCGAGGAACAGCGCGAAGACCGGCCGGTCCGCCGCCGGGCCGAGCATGGCGGCGGGCAGCAGGAACCCGGCGCCGACGCCGAGCCCCAGCGGTATGAGCAGGCCTCCCGCGCCGACCCAGGTGGCGGCCCGGCGCTGTCGGCGTGCCAGGCCGAGGTCGAGGTGCATGCCGGTGAACCCCACCAGCAGCAGCACGCCGATCTGGCCGACGGCGTCGAGCAGGTGCAGCTGGGCCGGCACGTCGAACACCGGGGCGAACGCGCCCAGCAGCGACGGCCCGAGCACGACGCCGGAGGCCAGTTCGCCGACGACGGCGGGCATCCCGAACCGGACGGCGAGCCGCCCGAGCAAGATCGCCGCGCCCAGCAGCACGGCGACCTGGAGCAGGAACATGAGCAGCGGATGCGCGCCGAGCGTGCTCGGCGGCGCGGCGGACAGGACCACGGGCGGGACCCCCTGTTGAGCGGTGGAGAAGAGGCACGGGGCCCGGTGCGGACCCCGTGCCTCGGGGATCAGTCGCGGTAGTACCAGTTCTCCGGGTTGATCATCCCGTACGGGTTGATCGGCCCGAAGCCGCCGAGGGTGTTGGCGACCTCGAACAGCCGGATGGGGAAGTTCGGTGTGAAGATCACCGGCACCTCGTTGGCGATGTAGTCCTGGTACTCGTAGAGCACGTCCAGGTCGTCGCTGGTGACGGTGCGCTCGATCAGCGCGTCGGCCTTCGGGTCGGTGTAGAAGCCGAAGTTGCCGCCCGCCTTGGTGGAGAACAGGATCTCGCCGGTCGGGTGGTGGTAGGCCCAGCCGCCGTTCCAGCAGCACATCTCCCACGTGCACGGCGTCGTGGCGGTCGGCTCGCACGGCGCGTCCTCGGCCACGAGGATCGACCCGTACACCTCCTCGAGCCGCAGCTCGATGCCCGCCTCGGCGGCGGCGTCGCGGAAGTTCTCCATCACCCGGGTCAGGGCCGGGCGGCCCTCCACGTAGCGCAGCAGGATCGACAGCTTCGTGCCCGCGGGGATCCCCGCGCCCGCCTCGCCCGGACCCGTGCCCGGCCGCACGCACACCGCGGGCGTGACGCTGGTGTCCCAGCCGTTCGCCTCCAGCAGCGCCTTGGCCTTCCCGGGGGAGAACGGCAGCGGCCACGCGCCCTCGCGCTGGCGCGGCGAGACGTAGTCGGTCTTCGGGTACATCGGCACCGGGCCGTTCTGCCGGTACGCGTAGCCCTGGTAGATGTCGCGCACCGCGGTGTCCTGGTCCAGGCAGGTCTGCAACGCCTGGCGCAGGTAGGTCTGGGCGAACATCTTGCCGACCACGGTGGGGTTGTTGAAGTTCAGCGAGATGTACCGGATGCAGAACGCCGACTGCGGGAACATCGTGTACTCGGTCAACGGGTTCGGCCCGCCGACCACCGGGTCGACCGCGGGCTCCGTGGCGAAGCTCAGCGGCAGGTAGCCGACCTGGATGCCGTTCTCGGCGTCCGGGCCCGCCTTCAGCATCTCGTACTGCTCCTCGTCGGAGAACGTGGGCACCTGGCGGAACTCGTCCAGGTACGGCTTGTTCGGTCCCGAGTAGTGCTCGTTGGGCACGAACGTGACCACGCCCTCCAGCGTGTAGCTCTTGAGCCGCCACGGGCCGCTCACGATGCTCCAGATGGGGCTGTCGGCCCACTTGGTGCGGTGGGCGTTGCCCTCGTCGACGATGTTGCCCTGCTGCGCCATCAGGTACTCGTAGACCGCCTCGACGTCGGCGAGGTCGCCGGAGGCGTTCGCCGGGCCCGCCTCGGTGCGGTCCCACGCCTTGGGCAGCGGCGTGATCGTGCTGAGCTGGTTGTAGAGCACCCAGTGCTTGGAGTAGGCCTTGTCGAAGGTGAAGAACACCTCGTCGTCGGCGACCTTGCCGTAGTCGGTCAGGTTGTCCGGGAAGTAGCCCGGCACGTACTCGCCGTACCGGGAGCCCTTGACCTTCATCAGGTTCACCCAGAACAGCACGTTCTCGGCGGACAGCGTCTCGCCGTTGGACCACTTCCACGGCTTGACCTTGACCCGCACGGTCAGGCCGTCCTCGCTCCACACCGGCTCCTCGCCGATGCTCTGCGCGTAGTCCACGTTCGGCGTGCCGTCGCTGCCGAAGTAGTACAGCGTCCGGTACATCAGCGCCTGGAACTCCAGGATGTTGCGGGTGCCCATGCGCTCGGCCGGCGTGAACGGGAAGATCACGGCGGGCGGGAAGCCCGGCGCGCACGCCCACGTCACGACGCCGCCCTTGCGCGGCGTGCCCTCCGGGCGGGCGGTGATGGTGCTCGCGGAAGTCATGGCTGCTCGTCGGCCTCTCGGGTCAGTTCGCGGTCTGGGCGGGGATTTCCTCGATGGTCGAGACGCCGGACGCGGCGTGCTCGCCGAAGCGCTCCCACACCTCGTCGAGGCGGATGCGACCGTCGTCGAGCACCTTCGGCGTGCTGCGGCAGTGCCCGGAGATGACCTGGCCGTCGTCGAGCACCATGCAGTAGGCGAAGTCCAGCGCACCGTCGGGCTTCGCGGTGCCGGTCAGCGCGCCGCGGCGGGCCTTGCCGCCGAGGAACTCGCCCCAGAGCAGGTCGCCGTCCTGGTGGTACACGGCGACCCGGCTCTCCTCGGGGCCGCCACCGGTGACCGGGTGGAACCTCTTGCCGTCGTAGTTGATCATCGAGCTGGCTCCCCACGCAGTTCGAGCGTGCAGCACTTCGCGCTGCCGCCGGATTTGAGAAGTTCGGACAGGTCGACACCAATGGGCGTGAAGCCCCGGTCGGCGAGCTGGTCGGCCAGGTGCGTGGCCTCCTGCGCCAGCAGGACGTGCTTGCCGTCGCTGACGGCGTTGAGGCCGAACACCTCGGCGTCGTGGTCGCCGGCGATCACGGCGTTCGGGTACAGGGAGCGCAGCACGCCCCTGCTCCACGTCGAGAACGCCTCGGGGTAGTACATGATCAGGTCGTCGTCGAGCACCGCCAGCGCGGTGTCCAGGTGGTAGAACCGCGGGTCGACCAGGTCGAGCGTGACGACCTCGCGCCGGAAGAACCGGGCCGCCTCCACGTGCGAGCGCTGGTCGGTGCGAAAGCCCGTGCCGGCCAGGATCCGGTCGCCCACCAGCAGGTAGTCGCCCTCGCCCTCGTTCACCCAGAACGCCTCGTGCGTGCGGAAGCCGTGCTCGCGGAACCACTCCAGGTACGCCGGGCCCTCCGCCTCGCGCTGCCGGAACCGGAACCGCGCCGACAGGACCCGGCCGTCCACCACGGTCGCGCCGTTCGCGGCGAACACCATGTCCGGCAGCCCGGGCTCGGGCTCGATCAGCTCGACGTCGTGGCCGAGGTCGAGGTACAGCGACCGCAGCCGGCTCCACTGGAGCAGGGCGATGGACGCGTCGGTCGGCTTCTCGGGGTTCATCCACGGGTTGATGGAGTAGGAGACGTCGAAGTGCTCCGGCGGGCACATCAGGTACCTGCGGCGGCGCGCGGTGCGTTGCTCGGGCTCGGACACGGCGGTGGAGTCCTCTCTGGCCGGTGGCGCCACCGGTCCGCCACATGTGACGCGGAGGGCCGGCGACGCCTGCGGTGTGGCGCTACTGGAAATCGACCTCGATCTTGGCTGCGTAGTCGTTCATCAGGGCGAAGGCGTCGGCCTCGGACGTGCCGGTGGCACCGAGGAAGCCGATGATCGTGTTGCCGTCCGGCGGGCGCTTGACCACGTCACCGGGTCGTGCGGTGATCTTGAGCAGGAACACGCGGTCCGAAGTGGACACCTCTTCGGGCACGCGCACCTCCCGCACCACCCCGGCGTCGGAGATCAGGCACATCGCGGCGATGTGCGTGCCGGTGGGCCGGAAGTGGCGGACGTTCGGCCGCCGTCCGGCGCCGATGTCCACGACGGCCGCGATCGGGTCGTGCTCGGCGGTGATGCGGGCGATCATGTCCAGCCCGCCGCCGCCGACCCGGGCCGCGATCTCCAGCAGGTACGGCTTGCCCTGGTGGAAGCGGACCTCGGCGTGCATCACGCTGTTGGTGAGGCCCTGCGCCAGCGCGCCCGCGGTGACGACCTCGTGCACGGCCTTCAGGTCGTCCGGGCTCATCGACGTCGGCGCGTGGTGCACGTCGTCGTCGAACGTGCCGCCCTCGGCGGTGATGCGGTCCACCACCGACCCGAGGTACACCTCGCCGTCCCACGCGACGGCCTCCATCAGGTACTCCTTGCCGTCCAGGAAGGACTCGACGAGCAGCCCGTTGGGGCCCAGGTCGATCCCGTCCGCCTCGGAGTTGGCCCAGAAGAGGTCCTGGATGCCCTGCGCGGCCTGCTCGTAGTGCTCGGTCAGCTCGGCGTCGTCGTCGCAGCGGAACACGAAGTGGCTGCCCGCGCCCAGCGTCGGCTTGACGATCACGGGGTAGCCGAACTCGTCCGCCGCCGCCTTCGCCTCGGCCAGCGAGGTGACGAACCGGAAGCCGGGGATCGGCGCGCCGGCCTTCTCGTGCGCCTGCCGCATCAGGTACTTGTTGCGGCTGTTCAGCGCCGCCTCGACGCCGATGCCGGGCAGCCCGAGGGCCTCGGCGATCGCCGCGACCGCCACCACGGCCGCCTCGGAGAACGTGATCACGCCGTCGAACGACTCGGTGGCGTGCCACTGCTTGGCGGTGGCGATCATCTCGTCGATGTTCTTCGACCCCACCAGGCGGTAGCGGTCGGCGGGCCAGAAGTCCTCGGTGCCCTCGCCGTTGAGCACGTACAGGTCCACGCCCAGGTCCTGCACCTGCCGGTAGCGCGAGTGGTAGTACTCGAGGTACTGGCGGGTCTCGATGGTCAGCAGCTTCACGGTGGGTCGCCTCCTAGTGCCGCGGCCGGCGGCCTTCGCCCCGGATTCCGACGGTCGGACGGGTGGATCGCGGTGCCGGCCCCGCGTTCCTCATCCTGGTTGGCTGTGGGTGTGGGGCCGGTGCCGTGAGGCGCCCCGCCGAGCGCCCTGAAGGCGCGGCGAAGGTCGCCGGTCACGGCACTAGCTCACGCCGTCGAGGGCCGCGTGCTGCTCGGCCCGCGCGTGCGTGCCGGGCAGCGACGGGAACCGGAACGGCCGGATCTCGGCCGGCATGTCGTCGCTGATGGCCAGGTCGACGCCCTGCGCGGACACGTCGGCCGCCACGTCGACCAGGATCGGCGCGGCGCACGCGAGCAGCGTGCGCGCTTCCAGCAGCAGGTCGCCGGGCTGCGTCGGCGCCTTGCCGTTGCGGCGGTGGTCCACCGCGTCGGCCAGCGACCGCAGCCGCCCGAGCTGCGTCACGATCGTCTCCGCGGCGCGGCCCATGCTGAACCCGGGCAGGTCGTAGCACAGCCGGAACCGCTTGAGCACGGTCGCCGCGCGCCAGCGCCCGGCCTCGGTGGTGGGCAGCGGACGGGTGCCGTCCACGCCCACCATGGCCAGCGCGATGGCCTCGGCCAGCTCGTTCCACGGCGTGATCAGCCGGCGCGTGGTCGTCGAGTGCAGCGCGTCGCGGGTGAAGTTCGCCCGCTGGAACTCCGGACCGGTCAGCGCCAGGTAGAACCGCACCAGGTCGCGCGGCACCTCCGCCAGCAGGTCCGCGCTCCAGATCAGGTGGTTGCGGCTGGTGGAGAACTTCTCGCCGTCCAGGTCGTAGAACTCGTTGCAGACGTTGGACTCCGGCGTCGTGTACTTGTCGCCGTGCGCGAGCAGCATCACCAGGTCGACCAGGCCCCAGTGGTAGACGTTGTCGAAGCCGTGGAAGTACACGAGCTCCGCGTCGTGGCCCGCGCGCCAGAGCTCGTCGACCCCCGCGGTGGGACGGCCCAGCTGCGTCGCCGTCCACCACGTGGCGTACATCGAGGCGGGCATCGCCTCGACCCACGGGTAGACGATCTGGCCCGGTGTCTCCGGGAACGGCGCGGCGATGCCCCACGTGCCGGGGATCGTCACCGGGATGTCCGGCAGCGGCTTGGACAGCAGCTCGCCGATCAGCTGCCGGGCGTGCGGCCGCCAGCGGGGCGTGCGCGCCGCGTAGTAGGACGTGAGCCGCTCGCGGTAGTCCTCCATCGGCAGCACGAGGATCTCGCACTCCCGGTACACCACGGTGTCGCTCGGGTCGATGGTGTACTTCGGGTCGAGCAGCTCGTCGAAGTTGTTCGGGTGGCCGCAGTTCTCGCACGCGCCGCCGCAGCTGCCGGCCAGGCACGACGGACAGGTGCCGGTGACGAGGCCGTCGTAGAGGAACGCGCCCGCGTTGCGCGCGTAGGGCAGCTGCACCTTGCGGAGGTGGAACCGGCCGGCGGCGTGCAGCTCCTTGAGGAAGTCCAGCACCGTGGCGCGGTACCGGTCGTCGATCGGCGGCAGGCCGGGCATCAGCGTGCCCATCGCGTCCAGCGACCGCTCGATCTTAGCCATCGACGTGCGCACCAGCTCGTCGGGCGCCAGGCCGCGGCGGTGCGCGGTGGACACCACGTAGCTCTGGCTGTCGTCGGTGCACGTCGTGTAGAGCACCTGTCGACCGGTGGCGCGCAGGTAGCGCGCGTACACGTCGCCGCCCAGGTACGGGCCCGACATGTGACCGACGTGCAGGTCGCCGTTCGACGTGGGCGTCGCGGCGACGACGATCGCCGGTCGGGAACGGGTCGTCACGAGGCGGCTCCCTCGTGGCGGGCGGCGAACTTCCCGGCCAGCTCGGCGTCCCACCAGATCGCGTAGAACTGGAAGTCCTCCGCGCCCTTGTTGACGACCTGGTGCTTCTCGTGCGGCGTGAAGTGCACGACGTCACCGGCCTTGAACGGCGTGGCGCCCGCTTGCGTGATGATCTCGGCCTCACCGGTCATGGCGACCCAGATCTCGTACTCGTGGTGGCCGTGGGCGCCCGACTCGGCGCCGGGGCGCACGACGCACCAGGAGCCCTCGAACGGCGCGTTGACCAGGTCCCACGGCATCAGGCGCTGGGCGACCAGGCCGTTGTCGAGTTTCAGGTTGTCCCGGTCCAGGGGGCGGATTTCCATCATGGTGACGGCTCCTCTCGGGTCAGGCGGGTTGGGGTGCTTCGGCGAACAGCTCGGTGACGCGCTGCGGCACCACGGGCACGGTGTCCTCGCCGGTGTCGGCGAGGTCGGCGACGATCTCCGCGGCCCGGATCGCCAGGACGCTGATCAACGAGTCCGCGATGCCGTGCGTGGCCTCGTTCACGCCCTGCAGGTACACCCGGGCGGACACCGCCTCGGGCAGCTGGAGGCGGTAGTTGCGGGTGACGGTGAAGTCCTCCTGGCCGACCTCGGCGGCCATCGAGCGCACCAGGGTCGGCATCCGCTTGTCGAAGCCGGTGCCGAGCATCACCCGGTCGCAGCGCAGCTCGCTGCGCTCGCCCGTGCGGCGGTCCAGCAGCGTCAGCACGACCTCGTCGTCCACCAGCGCGGAGTCGACGACCTCGGCCATCGTCACCATCGACAGCCGCTGGGTGCCGGTCAGCTTCTCCAGGTACATCGTGTGGTAGAGGTTGTCCAGCATGGCCGGCGAGAGGCCCGCGTAGTTGGTGCGGTGCATCTCGCGCAGCAGCTGCGTCCGCGCGTCGGGCTGCGCCTCGTTGAACTTGTCCACGAACGACGGGTAGAACAGCTCGTTGGTGAACTTGCTGCTCTCGTAGCCGTTGAGGCCGATCGAGCGCATCACCATCGTCACCTTGGCGCGCGGGAAGGTCTCGTGCGCCGACCACAGCATCTCCGCCGCGCTCTGCGCGCCGCCGATCACGACGATGCGGTGCTCGCCCTGCGGGTCGAGCGCGCCGATCCGGGTCACGAACTCGGTGCTGTGCACCACGCGTTCCCTGGGCAGCGCCGCGAACTCCGTCGGCAGGTGCGGGTCGCGGCCGACGCCGATGACCAGCGTCGCGCACGACACCGTGCTGCCGTCGGCGAACCGCACCAGCCACCGGTCGACCGAACCGGTCTCGCCGTGCTGCGGCTCGACGGCGACCGCGCGCCGTCCGTGCTGGAGCCGGACCTTCGTCAACGACCGCGCCACCCACGCCAGGTAGCCCGAGATCTCCAGGCGGTAGGGCGTGAAGGTGCCGAGGTTGATGAACTCGTCGAGGCGGCCCGTCGAGTGCAGGTAGTTGACGAACGAGTACGGGCTGGTCGGGTTCCGCAGCGTCACCAGGTCCTTGAGGAAGGACACCTGGCTGCGCGACCAGGGCAGCAGCATCCCGCGCTGCCACACGATGTCGTCGTGCTGCTCCACGACGAGCGCGCGTGCGGCGAGGTCGGGGGACAGCTCCTCCAGCGCGACGGCGAGGGCCAGGTTCGCCGGGCCCGCTCCGATCGCGAGCAGTTCTACATCCTGGTGGTCCAACACAGTCTCCAAGCCTTGTCGGGTGGCGCCGCGGCGGCGGTGCCGGAGTGCGGGACGTGGGGGGGGGGGGGGGGGGGGGGGGGGGGGGGGGGGGCGGGGGGGGGGGGTCCCCCCCCCCCCCCCCCCGTCGCCGGGTACGTCGTGCGGCCCCGGCGTCGGGAGGGCGGGGTCAGGGAGCGGGGCGCACCAGCGCCACGACGTCCTCGACGGTCCGGGCGGCGTGGAACGCGCGCAGGTCCAGCGTCACGTCCAACCGGTTCTCCAACTGGGCCAAGGCGTCCAGCGAGCTGATGCTGTCCCACTCGTGCCGGGCCAGCACCGGATCGCCCCGCAGCACGTCGACGCTCACGTCGAGCGCGCCGGCCAGGATCTCCAGCACGGACTGCTCCACCGTGGTGTCGGTCGTCGGGGTGTCGGTCATCGGGCCACCTCGTTCCCTTCCAGCAGGTTGATCCACGCGGGCACGTCGGGCAGCCCGGTGTCCAGGGCCAGCGCGTACGCGCCGTCGCCCTCGTCGGCGAACCCGGCGTCGGTCCAGAAACCCTTGGCCAGGCCGTTCTTCTTCGACGGCACGTACCGGCCGCGCAGCGCGGTGGCGCCGGCGGCGTGCGCCCGGCGGGCGAGCCACGCGGCGATCGCCAGGTCCACGCCCCGCCCCAGCACCCGGCAGCTGAGCACCAGGTTGTCCACGTGCCACTCGGCGGCGGAGCGGTCGACCCACGCCGCGCCGATGACGCCCTCGTCGCCGAACCGGTCGGCCACGGCGAACGTGACGACCAGGTGGTCCGGGTCGGCGATGCGCCGACCGGTCTCGGCCTCGTCGAACCGCAGGCCGGTCAGGTTGAACTGGTTGGTGCGGGCGGCCAGCTGCGCCACGCGCGCCACGGCGAAGCCGTCCGCCTCCGCGACGACCAGCCGCACGCCCAGCGCGTGCAGGTAGTCCTCGGAGGAGCCGAAGCCGCCGGCGAAGTCGTTGCGCAGCGTCCGGCTGCGGTACAGCTCCGGCCGCGCCAGGTCGGTCTCGGTCAGCTCCGCGACGTCGAACCAGCCCTGCGCCAGCAGCGTCCGCACGATGTGCGCGGGGTCGCCGTCGGCGGGCAGCACCACGACCTCGGGCAGCTCCTCCTCGACGTGACCGCGCTCGAACGGCGAGTCGTCCAGGAACACGAACGACCCGATGCCCAGGCCGAGGGCGGAGGCGGCCTCGCGCAGGTTGCCCGCCTTCGGCGACCAGTTGACCGCCTTGGCGGAGAACGCCTCCGGCCGCAGCAGCACCTCCGGGTGGGCGGTCAGCGCCTCGTCCACCAGGTCGGCGTCGTTCTTGCTGGCCAGCACCAGCACCACGCCCTGGTCGCGCAGCCTGCTCGCGGTGCGCTGCACCTCGCGGTAGGCGTTGCCCGGGTACAGGCCGCCCAGCTGCACGCCCTCCGCGCCGACCTCGCCGAGCACGCCGCCCCACAGAGTGTTGTCCAGGTCCAGCGCCAGCACCTTGCGGGACAGGCCGGCCCGCGCCTGGGCGAACCGCCGGACCTCGCGCGCCAGCAGGTACAGCGCGCCGTCGGTGTAGGGCAGGTCGCCGTAGCGGTGCAGCCGGTCGTCGCGCGCCGGGAACGGCGAGTCCGCGAGCACCGACACCAGGTCGGTCACGGCCACCTGGCGGTGCTGCGCGGCGAGGTCCAGCAGGCCCTCGTTGAGCTTCGCCCACGCCTTGGACAGCGCGGCGCGCGCCCGCCAGCTGATCACCGAGTCGCGCACCTGGGCGGGCAGCGGCACGGTGTGCAGCAGCACGGTTGCGGTCGAGCGCTCCACCGCCGAGAGCACCAGGCCCCGCAGGTCCGCCAGCCGGGCTTCGAGGTGCCCGGCCAGGCCGTCGACGTCCGTCGCGGCCCAGTCGTCGGGCAGGAAGCAGGTCTCGTCCAGCAGCAGCGTGATCAGGTCGACGCCGTCGAACGGGTCGGTGGCCAGCGTCAGCTCGAACAGCCCGTACGGGCCGGGCGCCAGGTCCGGCAGGACGCCGGCCGACACCAGGCTCGCCCGGAGGATCTGCTCGTACGAGCCGATCGTGCACGTCGCCAGCACGGCCACGCGCAGCGGCCGCAGGCCCTCGGCGTCCTCCAGGCGTGCCAACAGCTTGCCCGCCTTGCGCAGCACGAGCGGGTCGGACACGCTCGCCAGCCGCGTCAGGTCCGCGGGTGACGGCGCGCGACCCTCGGCCACGGCCGCGCGCAACGACTCCACCAGGTCCGGCCGGTCGCCCATCAGATCCGCACCAACGTGCAGTACCAGCGCATGCCGATCGAGATCCCGCACAGCGCCACGACGTCGCCGGGCTTCACGTCGCCGCGCTCGATGTGCTCGCCGAGGCAGAACAGCTGGTCCGCCGCGCCCATGTGGCCGTGGCCCAGCGACAGCTCGGCGTTGGTGTGCTCGACCGTGACGCCGAACGGCTCCGCGACCTCCTCGATCGTGTCGGTGGAGTCGTTGATGTAGATGACGTGCTTGAGGTCGTCCCGGGTCAGCCCGGCGCGGCGCAGCGCGTTGTCCACGGTGTCGGTGATGCGCTGGTTCAGCGTGGCGACGAACTCGCGCAGCTTCGCCGGGTCCTTGTCGAAGTGCGCTTGGATGCGGGCGTGCCCGGGAGGCGCGTCCTTGGCGGTCCAGCCGTCGAACGGGAGCGGGTTCGCCGCGCCGCCGACCTCCGTGCGGAAGAAGTCCGACAGGTCGGGGTCCACGAACTGGTCGGTGGCCAGCCACTTCACGTTCTCGTGGCCGCGCTTGAGCACGGCGGCCACCGCGCCGTCGCTGTGCACGGCGTTGTTGACGTTCATCCGGTTGCGGTGGAACTCGCTGACCCGGTTGACGGCGATGAACAGCACCGTCTGCAGCTCGGGCTGGAGCGCGAGCAGACCGGCGACGTAGCCGAGGCCCGTGACGCCGCACGCGCAGCCCTCGGTGAGCAGCAGCGTCTGCGTCGTGCCCTCGACCTTGAGCCGGCGCGCGACGGCGGCGGAGGTGTCCCAGTGGTGGTAGTCGGGCACCTCGGAGGCGGCCACCACGACGAGGTCGACGTCGTTGGGCCCGAGGCCGAGGCGGTCCAGCGCGTCCTGCCCGGCGAGCGTCGCCAGGTCGGTCGCGGTCATGCCGTCGGGTGCGCGGTGGAACGTGTGGTAGCCCCACCGGACGACGCGTTCGGGGTCGCCCACGTAGTCACCGGCCGTCTGCGCGACGTCCTGGTCCTCGCCGGTGGCGTACCCGAAGCCCGCGACTCCGAAATCCACGAGCTGGCTGGCCATGGAGCACTCCTGTCCTGTGACTGCTTTTCGGCACGTTGAAGGTCCGCCCCGGACATTCGTCCCGGGCCTGGCGATAATTGTCGGGAAAGCGGGAAGATGTGCGTCGAAGACGTCACCCCTGACGTCCGCGACGCGCTGACGTGCGTAGATGGTGCGATGAAACGCAACCCTGGATTCGACGAGCCCAGTCGGCCGGATTGCTTGGCCAGCTACTCAACCGTCTGTGGTTAATTATTTACCGCCAGTGCGGCGGAAGCAATGTTCAGTGACCGGTTTCCGGTGGTGCGCCGATCGGGATTCCCGATGGCCGCGATAGGCCCCGGCGCGCGGTGGCGTAGTGGACCAGCTCCACGAGCACGCCGGCGGGCTTGGGCGCGTACAGGTACTGCACCGCCATCCCGTCCCGCGCGCCGCGGCACGGCTCCGCGTCCACGAGCGCGAAACCGTTGGCGCGCAAGCGGGACGCTTCGGCTCGCAGGTCGTCCACTTCGAACGCGACGTGGTAGAGCCCCGGTCCGCGCGCGAGCCGTCCCGCCACCGCCGAGTCCTCCCGGGTCGGCGCGACCACCTCCACGGCCGGCGCCGCGGGATCCGCGCCCACCTGCCAGAAGTCGCACGAGACGCCGTAGTCGGCCGCGACCCCCCCGTCCACTTTGGACAGACCGAGCACGGCGAGCAGCGTGCCCACCCCCTCGGGGTCCCCGGTGAGCAGGCCGACGTGGTCGATGCCGAGGATCACGACGCCACCAGCTCCGCCGCCGCCCGCCGGCTCGCCGCCAGCACTGTCTTCGCCGCGCCGCCGCTGCCGCCGGTGAACGTGGACACCCCGTCGCCGACGTCCACCAGGCGCAGCCCGCCTGGTGAGCGGTAGCAGTCGAACGACGCCACCACCCGGTCGGCCACGACCTCGCCGTCCGCGACGCCGAACCGGCGGCGGGCCGTGTCGAGCACCCGCGCGGCCAGGTCGTGGTCGGGCGTCACCCCGTCGGGGTCGACGTCCCAGCGGTCGCACCCCAGGCCGAGCAGGAACGCGCCGTCGCGGTCCGGCCGCCCGTACAGCCCGGTCCGGTCGTCCACGAACGACGCCACGCACGGTATCGGCAGCCGGTAGAGGCCGTACTGGATCTGCTTGGCCCGCAACGGCTCGCCGCCGACCAGCCGCGGCGTCCACGCGCCCGCCGCGACGACCACCGCGTCGAACGCCGTCACGCCGGCGGAAGTCCGCACCGCGGGCCCCGGCAGGACTTCGGCAACCCGCTCGGTGCGGACGTCGCCGCCGTGCCCGCCCAGCCACCGCAGCACGTTCCCGCGGAACCGGTCGGGGGAGAAGTGCCCGGCGTGCCGCTCCACGACCCCGGCCGCGTCCGCCGGCAGGTCCCGGAACCCGAAGCGCCGCGCCAGCTCGACGCCGTCCACCACGGACGCGGAACCCGGCAGCACCGCCTCGACCGCGTCCACGGACGGCGTGACGTCGTCGGCCGTCACGTACACCGACCCGGTCTCCCGGTAGCCCGCCCAGTCCCGGACCCGTTCGTCGGACCGCAGCTCCGCCAGCGACTCGGCGGCGTCCCGGGCCGCGCCCGCGTCCACCTCGAACCCGCGGACCAGCCCACCGGACGCGCCCGAGGCGTCGGCCGCACCGGGCGCGTACACCGTCACGTCCGCACCGGCGCCCCGTAATCGCCAGGCCAGCGCCGCCCCCGCGACGCCGCCGCCGACCACCGCCGCTCTCACCCGTGCCTCGCGTGCACGGCGCGGCGCAGGTCGTCGGTCAGGTCCGCGCCGCGTCGGCGCAGCGGCAGGGGCAGGTCGTCACGCGCGAACAGCTCCTCGGCCCGCGCGATCGTCCCCGGTTCGGCGGCGTAGCGCGGGTAGAGCCACAGCACGAGCGTGTCCAGCACCTTGTCCTCGCGCAGCCGCGCGACGTCCACGATCTCGGTGAAGAACCGGGCCACGTACGGCGCGGTCAGCTCCCGCTGCTCGGGCTGCCAGAACCCCTCGGCGGTGGACCACAGGCGGTAGCTCGACAGCTCGGCGTCGGTGGTGATCGCGCGCCACGCGGCCTGCTTCGCCTCGACCGTCGGGATCGCCGCCCGCGCCTTCACCGCGAACTGCTCGGTGTGCGTGCTCGGGTCCGCCGCGTAGGCCTCGTCGATCTCCGCCTCGGTGAACGCGCCCAGCACCGCGAGCCGGTACCGCACGCGCCACGCCAGGTCGGCGTCCAGCTCCAGCCCGGCGGGCAGCGGCACGCCGTCCAGCCAGCCGCGCAGCTCCGAGGTGTCGGAGGTGAACTCCACCAGGCCGCGCAGCAGCGCCAGGCCGAGCTCGTCCTCCGGCGCGGTGCGGGACAGCCGGTCGCGTGCCGCGTCCGCCACGGCCTTGAGCAGCCCCGGTCGCAGGTCGGGGTCCAGCAGCCGGTCGGCCACGTCGACGCGGGCCTGTTCGAGCACCTCGATCACGATCGACAGCTTGGTCTCGTAGCCGAGCATCCGCGTCACCAGGTCCAGGTGGTCGGTCGCGGGCACCGCGCCGTCCACCACGCCCTGCAACAGCTGCGCCCACACCATCGCGCGGTTGATCGGCGCGAGCGTCGGCAGCACCCCGGGCAGCGCCCGGCGCGACGCGCCGTCGTAGCGGATCTTCGCGTAGGTCAGGTCGTTCTCGTTGAGCAGCAGGAACTTCGGGGCCTTGCGGCCCACCAGCTCGGGCAGCTCGGTGCGCTCGCCGTCCACGGTCACGCGGACCGTCTCGTGCGCGTCGCCGTACAGGCCGATGTCGATGGTGTGCGGCCGGAGCGTCGGGTGCGACGGCGGCGCGGTCTGCGTCACGGCGAACGACGTGATCACGCCGTCGGCGACGGTGAAGTCCGGCGCCAGCGTGGTGACGTTCGCGGTGCCCAGCCAGCGGGCCGCCCAGTCGGACATGTCCCGGCCGACGGCCTCGCCGATCGCCGCGTTGAAGTCCGAGAACGTCGCCGCGCCGTAGGCGTGCCGGGCGAAGAAGATCCGCAGCGCCTCGCGCATCGCGTCGTCGCCGATGTGGTGCGCGAGCTGCCGCAGCGCCGAGGAGCCCTTGAAGTACGAGATCCGGTCCAGGTCCAGCAGCGCGGACATGGCGTCCGCGCCGTCGATCCACACCGGGTGGGTCGAGGGTCGCTGGTCGGCGGTGTACGCCTGGCCCTTGCGGCGGGCGGAGAACGTCGTCAGAGGGCCGGTGAACTCGGTGACCTCGCTGGGCACCCGGTGCGCCAGGTAGTCGGCGAACGCCTGGCCCAGCCACAGGTCGTCCCACCACTTGTTGGTCACCAGGCCGGCCCACCACATCAGCGACAGGCCGTGCGCGATGACCACCGCGCGGGTCTCGTGCTCGCTGCGCGGGGCGGGCGTCCGGAACAGGTACAGCTCCTTGAGCAGCACGCACCCCGGGTGGTCCAGCGACAGGTAGCTGAACTCGGGCGCGAAGACCTGGTCGAACCGGCCGAACGGGTAGCGCACGCCGAACAGGCGGTGGAACTCGTCGAGGCACTGGGCCGTGACGTCGAAGACCTCCTGGATGTCGGCCTCCAGCGCCTCGGCGACCGACGCGCGGCAGTGCACGCCGAGCGGCACGCCGTCGTGCACGGTCTCGAACGAGGCGTACGGGCCGGCGACGACCGTGGTCAGGTACGTCGCCTGCGCCACCTCCTGCACGACCCGCCACCGGCCGGGCGCGAGCTTCGTGGCCGCACCCGTGCCGAGGACCGTCCACTCGTCGGGGACGGTCAGGTCGAACGTGAACGGGGCCTTCAGGTCCGGCTGGTCGAAGCACGCGAAGATGCGCGGAGCGTGGTCGAGGAACACCGCTCCGTACACGTACACCTGGTCGTCGGCCGGGTCGACGTAGCGGTGCAGCCCCTTGGACTCCCGCGAGTACGCCATGTCCGCGACGACGACCAGCTCGTTGTCGGCGGCCAGCCCGGTCAGCGGCAACCGGCCGTCCACCAGGGCGGACACGTCCAGCTCGCGGTCGTTGAGCCGGGCCCCCAGCAGCACCTCCGGCTTCACGTCCACGAACGTCGACCCGCCCTGCTCGGCGGTGAAAGCGATTTTCGTCGTAGACCGAAACACTTTCCCGTCGCCGGTCAGCACCAGGTCCACGTGATACGAGTCGACCTCCAATAAAGCGCCCCGTGCGGCTGCTTCGGATCGGGTCAAACTGGCCATGCGGCGCCCCCTCCTGCTTGGTAGGGAGGATCGTAAACACGCCTTGTGCCACGTCAACGGCCCAATTCGGTTCCCTTATAGGGTCTGCCCAAGAAATGCTGATGACCCGCTCGGGCAGCATCCCGATACCGCCGTTTCGCCCGTCCGGCGGTATCGGGGCCGCTATCGCCCCAGGTAGTCGCGCGCGACGCGTTTCGGCACGCACATGCGCCAAGCGTCCACGACCAACTCGGTCAACTCCGCCTCGTCCAATCGAGACAGAGTGGCCCGAACCCAGTTGTACCTCTCGTCCGAAGTCACCGGCGGATGGAATTTGTCGGGGTCCGAGGCAATGAGCGCCGCTCGCTCCTCCTTGGGGAACGCGAATCCCATCGTCAGCTCATCGGGTGACAGGGCGAGGTACACGATGCGCCCGATGCGGAATTTGACCCGATCGCGGACCAGCGCTTCCTCCGTGCGGGGGAGCGACCGGGCGATCCGGCGCACGTCGTCGGAGGTCACGCCCCGGCGCGGCGCCGTCCAGCCGCGGGTGAACGCCAGGTAGCAGTACTCGTCGATGACCTTCGCCAGCGAGCGCCCCGGCCGGCCGAGGTCGGCCAGCAGCTCGGGTTCGGGCACGCCGGCCTCGGCCAGCAGGTCCGCCGCCCAGCCGCGGGTGAGCAGCAGGTGCGCCCGGTACGCCGCGCCGTCACGGGCGCCGTGCAGCCGGTCGGCGATCATGTTGTCCCACGGCGGGAGGCTGTTGGGCCGCAGCGCGAACAGCAGCTTGGAGGCCGCCGTCGGACCCAGCGTCCGGGTGCCGCGCGGCGTGGCCGCCGCCGTGCTCGCCGACAGCGCGGCGAAGCCCTCGGCCAGCCGCCGCACCTGCTCGTCGGTCAGGTCGGCGAGCCACGTCCCGGCGTCGGGCAGCGCGTCCCGCCACGTCTCCCACCAGGCCGCCAGGCCCTCGTCCAGCACGCGCGGCTCGCCCGGGCGGGGCGTGCGGATGCGGCAACCCCACGCGTTGAGCCACACGTGCGCGGCCTCCCGGTGCGCGGCGACGCCCAGGTCGAACGCCGGTGCGGTGGCGGCGGTCAGGACCGTCCACGACTTCTCCGGGGTGGTGGAGCCGCCGAACTCGGACACGGCGGCGCGCAGGGTGCTCAGATCCGGTTTCACGACGCGGCACCCTAGTTCACCCCTTGCGCGCCGGTGTCGTCGTCGGTAGAAACGTCGGCGAGCCCGGCGTTCGGCCCGCCCCAGCCGCGCGCACCCCAAACCCGCTTCGGCTTACCGCCGCGTCCTTGGAGTGCCCGAATGACCGAACCCTGGCTGCTGGAAACCCGCGTGTTCAAGCTCAAGCCCGGCACCCGGGCCGAGTTCGACCGCATCAGCCGTGACGGCACCATCCCGCTCATGCGCAGCATCGGCATCACGGTGCTCGCGTTCGGACCGTCCCCTTTGGACGAGGACGAGTGGCACCTGGTGCGCGCGTTCCCCGGCATGGAGGAGCGCGTCCGCCTCGCCGGCTCGCTGTACGAGCGGCCCGAGTGGGCGCGGTTCGACGGCCCGATCAACGAGATGATGGCCGACTACAGCACGGCGCTGGTGCCCGTGCCCGAGAGCACGGTCAAGCTCCTGTCCGAGCCCGGCGCGTTTGCCTAGGATCGCCCGGTGACCAGGAACCTGTCGCACCTCGCGGCCATCTCGAACGTCGACGCCGACTACCGCCACTACGCCAAGGACGTCGTCGCGCTGCCCGACGACGACCTGGCCCTGCCCGACGCGCACCTGAAGTGGTACGAGGTGCGCGAGCCGCAGGACGTGGTCGACCCGGCGCTGCGCGACCAGGCCAAGTCGTTCCTGCGCGCGGAAGCGGCCTCCGGCGAGCTGGACATCTCCGGCGACCTCGGCTTCGTCATCCACCACCTGTGCCGCGGCGACTTCTACTTCCTCATCGTCTGCACCTGGCGCAACGAGAACGAGATGTGGGAGACCGTCTACATCCGGGACATGAAGCAGCACGACAGCTTCCGCCGTCTGGAGCAGGGCAAGCACCGGGAAGTGCTGTGCGTGTGGGAGATGGGCGCGCTGCTGCACGAGCAGCAGGCCTGGATCCGCTACCTCTACTCCGACCGCGACGAGCAGGCCAAGCTCGCGTACCTGGACGACCGCTTCACCGGCTCCGTCTGACCACGTCGTGGGGGGGGGGGGGGGGGGGGGGGGGGGAGGGGGAAGGGGGGGGGGGGGCAAACGCCTTCCCCCGCCGCTTGG